>JAKZVY010000260.1:0-8647 GCA_047515825.1 Dehalococcoidia bacterium | reverse complement strand
CAACTTCTACAACGCCTCAGACGACGAGTTCGTGAACATAGACAACTACTCAGTCGCGCCTCATGCCGCTGCGCCGGAAATGTACGAGACGATTTCGGACACGTGGCCGGACTACATGGAGACAACCGATCGTGAAAACCTGGTCGGGTACAGGGCGGTCGGGGTGCCCGGAGCGTTGAAGGGCTGGTGCTACGCGGAGGAGCGGTACGGCAGGCTCGGGCTCGACACGGTCATCCAGCCCGCAATCCGGTACGCTAAGCGAGGCTTTCCGGCCAGCCAGTACCTCGTGGATATCATTCACCAGAGCCGCGAGGACCTGGCGATGTTCCCGGCCACCGCGGAGGTCTTTCTTGCCGGTGGGTCCCCGCCGTCTGTCGGAGACCTTATCGTCAGGTCGGACTATGCCCGCACGCTGGAGGAGGTCGCGCGACACGGTCCGGACGTGCTGTACACTGGCAGCATCGGACAGATGGTGGTCGACGATATGGCCGCGAACGGCGGCATCATGACTTCAGATGACCTACACGACTACCGGATACATCTGCGGGAGCCTGTCCGGGGCACGTACAGGGGGTACGAGATTGTCTCGATGGCCCCGACCAGCTCGGGCGGCACCGCAATCGTCGAGATGCTGAACATACTGGAGGGGTTCGACGTAACTGCTGCGGGGTTCGGCACTGCGGAGGGTGTGCACCTGCTGGCCGAGTCGATGAAGATCGCGTTCGCGGACCGGTTCGAATATCTGGGCGACCCCGGCTTCGTCGAGGTGCCGGTAGCGGCGCTGACGACCAAAGAGTACGCGGCTTCACGACGCGGTGAGATCGACACCGCCTCTGCGCGGTCGTACAGCTACGGCAACCCTTCGGCGTACGTGGGCGAAGGTGCGGACACGACCCACCTGACGGTCGCCGACGCCGACGGCAACGTCGTCTCGACCACGCAGACGATCCACGCGGCGTTCGGCTCCAAGGTGACGACTCCGGGCACGGGTATGCTGCTGAACAATACGATGAACATATTCGACCCTCATCCGGGCAACGCGAACTCGATCGCCCCCGGCAAGCGCATGGTGAGCAGCATGGCGCCAACTATAGTGATGAAGGACGGCAGGCCGTTCATGGCGCTCGGAACGCCGGGCGCGACACGAATATTCCCGTCAGTGCTACAGGCTATCGTTAACGTCATCGACCACGGCATGACCCTCCAGGAGGCTGTCGAAGCCCCGCGAGTGTGGACACAGGGGCAGGCGCTGGAGGTCGAGGGCGGGATCGCCCCCGCTGCCCGCGAGCGTCTGCAGGCGCTCGGCCATGAGGTCCATGAGGTCGCGAAGGTCGCCGGAGGGATGAACGGCGTGATGTTCGACCACGGACGCGGCGTCATTCACGGCGCCGCCTGCTGGCGCGCTGACGGCACTCCCGCTGGATTCAGCGGCGGCCCTGCCAAATCCTCATCCGGCGATGCGCTGTACAGGTTCTAGGCGCATTTTCGGCCGCGCTGTGGCGGATGTGAAGTGAACACGAGGCTCGTCCTTAACATAGTGCTGGGCGCGGCGATCCTGGCGTGTATCGCGGGTGCTGCCGTCCTGATTCTTGGGAACTCCCGGTCGCCTGATGGAGTTGTGGTCAACCTGCCGCCGTCCACTCCCGTCTTGACCGAGTCGCAGCCTGCATCCCAGGTCGTAGTGTATGTGTCGGGGGAGGTGCTGCGTCCTGGAGTGTACACGCTGAATTCCGAGCATCGCGTCGCGGAGGCGCTGGGCGCGGCTGGAGGGCCGACAGCAGACGCCGACCTGGACAGGATCAATCTCGCCATGAGGCTGAACGACGAAGACCAGATCCATGTCCCATCCATCGGAGGTGGCGGGTCGACCGGCGCCGGGTCGGTCCAGCCAGAGGGTTCTTCCCCCTCGACCGCTTCCGGTAAGCTGAACGTAAACACCGCCACGGTCGAGGAGCTGGAGTCGCTGCCCGGTATTGGAGCGTCCAGGGCCGCCGCCATCGTCGAGTATCGCAATACGCACGGGCCGTTTCAGCGTGTGGAGGATCTGGTGGAGGTCAGCGGCATCGGAGACGGGATTCTGGGTTCGATCAGAGACCTCATCGAAGTCCGCTGACCGGCGCCGTAGGCTGAGACAACCGTTTCCAGGAGGCTTGAATGCTGCCGGAACTAGAGAGTAACTCGGTGCTCTTAACGTTGCTCTACGCCCTCGGAGTAGTGGCTATCCTGTGCCTACTGGGGGGCGTCGTTTATCTCATACTGTCGGTGATAGATCGACACAGACGCGCGGCTGACGAGAATTCCCTGGCTGCCCGTATCGTGGTCACACTCAGGGGGCCTGTGGTCCTCTTCATGGCCATAGTCGGCCTGCTGTTGGCATACGAGGTACTCGCTGAGTCCGATCTCCGACCCTTTCAACTGCTGAGGGACTATCACGAGTGGGCGGTCCGGATCTGGCTGGTGATCGTCGTTCTGGAGGTCAGCTATCTCGTCTCGCACCTGCTACAGGCGCTGATGCTCTGGTACGTGGACAACATCGCCGACCGTACCGCCACCGACTTGGACGAGAAGCTGATACCCCAGGTGAGGCGGGTCACTCCGGTTTTCGTCTATGCGATCGGCGGGCTGATGGCGCTCGACTTCATGGGCATATCCATCACGCCTCTTGTCGCTGGTCTCGGCATCGGTGGGCTGGCGGTCGCGCTGGCCATCCAGCCAACCTTGAGCAGTTTCCTGTCAGGGACTTACCTCATCACCGAGGGGGAGCTGAACGAAGGCGACTTCATCGAGCTGGACAAAGGCCCGTCCGGGTTCGTGATCGACGTGGGGTGGCGCAGCACCAAGATCAGGGATCGGTTCAACAACCTGATCATGATTCCCAACTCGAAGATGATCGAAAGCGTCATGACCAACTACTACAGCCAGTCCAGGGTCATGACGGTGCTGGTCTCATGCGGGATCAGCTACGAGTCGGACCTCAGACACGTCGAGAGGGTCGCGCTGGAGGTCGCGCGCGACGTCAGGGACGACGTGGAGGAGGCCCAGGACGATTACGAGCCGCTGATCTACTTCACCGCGTTCGGGGAATCCAACATCGACTTCGTCCTGCTGCTTCAGGCAGGCGACCGCGCCGGCTCGTTCGTGGTCAGGCACGAGCTAATCAAGATGCTGCACGAGAGGTTCATCCAGGAAGGTATCGAGATCAACTACCCGGTCCGTAAGCTGGTGACGCCGTCTGCCGCCTCGGGTATGCCTATCGCCGAGCTGTCCTCCGAGGATGGGTAGGCGGCGCTAAATCGACGCCAGCCAGTTTCGAATGGTGTGGAAGAGTTGCAGCTCTCGGTCGACGTAGCCGTGGGTGGCGCCGTCTATTACCTCGACTGTCACGTGAGGGTAATCGGCTCGCCTGAGACTTCGCATCGCAGCTCCGCAGACCGGAAGACGCTGAGAGCCGTCGCCGCACTCCTCAGAGCCGAACACGAAAAGGGCGGGGCAGTTTAGCTCGGAGGCGCGCTCGGTGACACTGTAGCGGTTGTCGGGGTTGAAGCAGTCGATGTACGCTCGAGCCGTCCAGGACGACCCCCACGGAATCCCGGGACGGATGTAGGCGTCCGGCGCTCCCGACTCGACTTGCTCCACACACCATGAGTAGGCGTCGGTGAATTCGTCTGCGTGGAGGTCGATCAGTCCCTCGTGGTTGTACTCGCCCGGCGACACGGGTATGACACCGACGACTCCGGGATAGCGCTCCTTCGACTGCGCGTACGCGGCCCTGACCGCGCCGCCGCTGTGACCGCCGATGACCACGGAGCCGTGACCGCGCTCTCGCAGTAGTTCAAGCCAGGCGGCGTAGTCCAGCCGGGACTCGTCCACAGACTCGTGTGCGTATCCGGCCAGCGGCCCTCCCGGTGCCCCGTTGGAGACGATGTCGTGACCGCGCCGGTTGGCCGCCAGGAACGCGATGCCCTCTGCCGCCAGCCGAGATCCAAGCTCCAGGTAGAGCGTGCGGTAGAAGTGTCCGGTGTCGCCGTGGAAGAAGCACACGGCTTCGACGGACGACGATCGCTGCTGTACGGCCGGCGCGAAGTACGCGCCTCCCAGAAGCACGCCGTCCGAGGTGGTCACTTCGACAAAGTCCGCGAGCATATTTCTCTTCTTTCTCCGGAGCTAAGACTGCGCCCCATCTCTGGATTCCGGCCTCCGCCGGAATGACGGGTTGCCCCGGTTGGCAGCTCGCGCTACTCTCCGATTATCGGGTAGGGGGAGAGGTCGGTGATCCCCGCCTCGATCAGCACGTCCTCGTCGTAGAGGATCTTGCCGGTGTATGACTGCGGTTCCTTCTCGCAGATGATCACACCCGCGTCTCCCATGATTATGCCGTCCTCGCGCGCGCCAGTGTATGGGCGCTCTCCCCTGAACCAGCGTTGTCCCTCGGTCGCGATGCCGCCCCTGGGAGAGAGAGCGTTGACCGATATGTTGTGCTGGAACAACTCGCTGGCCAGGCCCTGCGTGAAGCGCTCCATGTGGGCCTTGCCGGAGCCGTACGCGGTGCCGTCGGGACGCGATGACTCGTAAGGCCCCTCGCCGGGCCCAATGGCGCCGACGGAGCTGATGTTGATGATGTGGCCGTAGTTCTGCTCTTTCATGTATGGGATGACGAACTTGCAGCCGAGGAACGGGCCCCTGATGTTGACACGGTAGAGCAGGTCCCAGTGGCGGACCTGAATGTCCTCGATGGTGCCGTGCACCAGAATGGCCGCGTTGTTGACGAGGATGTCGATCCGCCCATACTGCTCTTTGGTCTGCTCGAACAGGCCGGTGATGTCGTCCTCCTGGGTGACGTCGCAGCGCACGCCGATGGCCTCGCCGCCCTCGTCGCGGATGCGATTGACGGCGGTCTGTACGCTGCCCGGGATTCGGAAGTCGCCTTCGTTCTCGGTACGGGCCGAGACGACCACCTTGGCGCCCTCACGCGCGAACACGACAGACATGTCCCTGCCGATGCCCCGGCTCGCTCCTGTAATCACTGCCACTCTGCCATCTAGCTTTCCCAATGTCGTACTCCTGTCGATAACTGGGGATCGTGACTGTTGAGGGTTTTCGGAGTGTATTGTCGGAGTGGTCGGGTGTCAACGCGAGGAGTAGCGAGCAGGAGCTTGTCCCGACTCCCGTGTGCCGGATCGTGCGGCAACTGTCAGCCGAAGAGATAGAGACCTATTATCGCGATGACCTGGTCCCTAGTGAGAGTCCCACTGAAGAGGTAATCGCCGATTGCCGTAATGACCTCGGCTCTATTGATCGCGCCATCGTGGTCGTCGTCATAGGGGATACCCAGTGACAGCCGGACGGCGGCGGTGTTGCCGTTGTTCTCGGCATCCAGTGCTACATCGGCGGCAATGTCGACAGCTACATCGCCTATGGCATTCGGAGTCACATCGAAAGTGTAGACTGAGTCGCCGTCGTTGCCGGCGAAGTTACCCGCAACGCTGTTGGTCACGGCGATTTCACCGACTGTGAAGCCGAAGACAGGCTCGCTGAATGTGGCGGTCAGAGGGGTTGGCGAATTCATCCTTACGAGAACACTCGTGGAGGTGATGCTCAAGGTTACCGTAGGCAAACTGCAGAATGGCAGACCCAGCTGATCGAGGTCGTTGTCCGGTATATTCTGTAACGATGCTGGGATGCACCCGGTCAGCTGGTTCTGGGAGAGGTACAGCCGCTCCAGGTTGACGAGGCTGCCTAGTGAGGCTGGGATTGTGCCTGTCAGTCGGTTATCCGCGAGACTCAAGACTTCCAGATTGGATAAGTTACCCAATTGAGTTGGAACAGAGCCACTCAACAGGTTGTGGGAGAGTGACAGGTACTCTAGGTCGGATAGGTTGCCGAGTGAGGTTGGAATTGTTTCGCTCAACTGGTTCCTGTGTAGGGTGAGGCGCTCCAGGCTAGCAAGATTGCCGAGATCTGACGGAATACTACCGCTCAGTTGATTTGAACCGAGCTCCAGCAATTTCAGATTGGTCAAGTTCACGAGTTCTGTAGGTATCGGCCCTGTCAGCTGGTTACCCCAGAGAAACAGCCATTCCAAGTTGTTCAGGTCGCCCAGCCACGTTGGCACGGTCCCGGTTAGCTGATTCCCTCCAAGCGCCAATAGGGTCAGACCGGAGAGATTGCCGAGCTCTGCCGGTATCGGCCCGCTCAGCTCGTTCCGCCCCATCGCCAGTGATTCCAGACTGGCAAGGTTGCCAAGAGTTGCCGGAATCGTGCCGGTCAACCGGTTGCGCTCGTGCTCCTCGACATCCCGACAAACGTCTCCGACGCACACTTCCAGAGCAGTGCCGAGGTCCAACTTCTTCAGACCGGTCAGACTTTCCAGCTGCGCAGGTATCGTACCCCTAAGGCCTCTGTTCCGCAGCAGTAGTTGTGTAACACGCGCCGGCGTTCCTTCCTCCATGACTCCGTCCCAGTCTGCTATGGGAACACTCGCCGACCAGTTCAGAGAGGTTCCGGTCCCCACCAGTGTGTCTCGTGCGTCCAGAAGTGTTTCGCAGTCAGATACCAGGTCAGGGTTGTCGGGCGCATTGGTTACAGCGCCCTGGGCGGCGCACCGGCTCATTGGGGTCTGTGTCCCGCTGTGTCCATAGACCGTGATGCTCCACGAGTCCCAGGTTCCGTTCACAACCTGAATGTGATCGCTAACCCTCAGCTTCCACACGCCGTTGGGATCTTCCCCTAAGTGTCCTGCGGAACCGAATCTAAACGTGCCACGCAGGGGGACGAAGTCGTCGTCAGTGGGATCATCCAGTGTGTAGGTATTGAAGGGGACGGAAAGTTTCGAAATGGCCCCAGATGGCGACTCCAGCTCTATGTCCAGATCTCGGAATGAGTTGTGACTGAACGTTACATTGACCTCTACGAATTCGGTGAAGTCTATGTCGTTGGTGCTCAGGGTCAGCTCGTGCAAGTGCGTGGTGGGGGGGCCTGTTGCAGGCAGGTCTGGGACCAGGAAGTTGAGACTTCCGGATGCCGCTGTGGAGCTCTTTAAAGGTGGAAGATCGCTGCCCCATCCCTTCGCCATGTCCACGGCGGCCTTGGCGTCGACGACTCCAAACCCGTACTCGTGGTTGAAGTGATACAGGTCCGTTGCAGAGGCGGAACCGTACTTTCGCGCGCCGTCCTTCCAGTCTGCGTTAGTAGGATCGTTCTTGCGGGCTGAGGAGGCGAGAATCAGCTTCAGGTCCCGCCACGTCAGATTCGGGTTGGCATCGCGCATCAGGGCGGCCACGCCTGAAACGATGGCTGTGGATACGGAGGTCCCCCGCAGACCGTACACGTATCGATCATAGTTCTCGGTGGTGACCATACCTAACTGGGCGTTCTCATAGTCGCCCGCAGGTGCGCATACCCAGAGGTTGGCCCCAAATTCGGATTCAACTATTCTAGTGCCGATGTCATTCGTTCCACAGACAGCAGTCACAGCGTAGTGGTTGGCATATTCGTTAAGGTTTGAGTGGCCTCCTTCTTGGTGTCCGTTGCCGCCTGCAAAAGCATAAAAGGTCCCATTGCCGCCGTAGCCGTTGATGGCCCCGGACTCCACCGCCAATTCCCAGAACGCGTTGGCGTGGCCCAGTCCTGGGCCACCCACAGGTCCCCAGCTGTTGTTGGATACGGCGGTTACGCCCATGTTGCGAGTCATGGCGTCGGCTTCGGCAAGTATGGTCTGTCCAACTAAGTAGTTGTATCCGTAGACGGTGGCTCGTGGGGCCACGCCACGCACTCCGATGTCGTTGTCCCGAGCCGCGATGATGCCTGCCATGTACGTGCCGTGATGCTCAAAGGGATTGAAGATGCTGCCTATGTCTGTGTAGTCGTGATTAAGGGACGTATTGACATTGTCTCTCAGATCCTCGTGAATGAAGTCCATGCCGTCGTCGACCACTGCGATGTTGATGCCCTCGCCCGTGATTCCCTCTGCCCAGACAGGCTCGACGTTGATGTCCTCCCCGCTCTGATTCTGCAGGTGCCATTGGCACCCATACAGCGAATCGCTGATCTGTGGATCGTTGAGAGCGCTCGTTGCTGCTTGGCAGTTCTCCAGGAACTCGGGATAGCTGGCCTCCTCGAAGGCGTGGATAGTGTAGGGCACAGGGTGGGATGTCACGCTGTCGAGAGTGAAGACCTTGATGTAGTAGGTGCCTGGGCCGAATTGGTCTCTAACAAAGAAATCGGGGCCTAAATCGTCGCGTCTGGGTCTGATGTGCGTGTTTGAGGGAAGGAATCTGTCTCCAGAGTCGACCGGGTAACCAACGACTTGTTCTCCATACACGCTACGTGCGTAGAGATATAGATGCGTGGCCTTGGTTAATTCCAGTCTGAAGTAGTCCGTGTCGCCAGCGAATCCAATTGTTCCAGGGGTAGGAGCGCTGAGATCCAGGGTCTTTGCCGTACCGATGGTATTGCCCGGATCGGTTACCGCCTTAGCGTGCAGAATGTAGTCTCCGGTCGTCGCGAGTTGGTAGCTGGATACCGCTACGTAGTAAATTCTCGGTAGCAGACTCGTCCGCAGGTGAAAGCTGGTCCGTCTGCCCTCGATGAAGCTGTCGTCATTGACTGCGAGCAGATTTGCGTTATTGTCAAACAGCCCGCCAACCGA
>JAKZVY010000259.1:0-4587 GCA_047515825.1 Dehalococcoidia bacterium | reverse complement strand
CCATTATCCCAGAAGCACAGGAGCACCTTCTTGCCGCTTCAGGACGCTAACCCGACGCCCTCCTTCGGTGGATTCGGGGTTAGGCAGCATGGCCAGTCTGGAGTGGTTGTCCCTGTACGGCAACGACCTGACCGGCGGGATTCCCACGGACTTGACGGGGCTGTCGAAGCTGGAGCGGCTGTACCTCCATGAGAACCGGAACCTCGGAGGTACGATACCGGCCGAACTGGGCCAGATGTACAGCCTCACCCACCTGCTGCTGCTGCGCACCGGATTGACGGGTGAGATACCGGACTCGCTGGGCGAGCTCTCCAACTTGGAGTGGCTGTCTCTCTACGACAATGAGCTGACGGGTGAGATACCGAGGGTCTTGGGTGGCCTGACAAAGTTGCAGCGGCTGTACCTGCACTACAACGAGCTGAGTGGTGAGATTCCGGCTGAACTGGGCAACCTCAGCACACTGACCAACCTTTGGCTGAACGACAACGAACTGAGCGGTGAGATTCCGAATGATCTGGACAATCTTACCAACCTTGTCCGGTGGAGGCTTCGCAACAACAACCTTACCGGGTGCCTACCCGCGGGCCTTGCAGCCGTGACGAACAACGACCTCGCCTCACTTGGTCTGCCGACCTGTTCAAGTCCTTAAACGGTCGCTCTAACTCAGAGGCATGTTCTGAGTCGGAAATTTGGCCTTAATACGAACCGCCTTGCCCTTTGAGTGCGGGACTCGGCTCATGCTAGGATTCATGGAGTTGTCGGCATCCGCGCGCTTCGCTCCCAGGATGTACGGCGGCTCCGTGGTTGTCTTGAGCTTGGGGTGAGGAGGCTCGGCCTTGCGTATTCTGTCTCCCGTCTCGCGGATCGCGCGGGTGGCTCTGGTCGCCTTAGGTCTGTTTGTGACTATCCTGACGTTGGCCTGCGGCTCGCCGGGTCCGCAGATATTCTTTACGTCGGACCGCGACGGGAACATGGAGGTGTACTCCATCGATCCCTCCGGTGAGAACCAAACGAACTTCACCAACTCCAGGATGGACGAGTTCAACCCCGTCGTCTCTCCGGACCGCAAGTCGGTTGCGTTCATGTCAGGGAGCCAGGACAGAAACACCGTAGAGGTGATGTCGGCGAGCGATTCGGTCCGGGTTGCGGTGACCCTAGCGGAAGCTCGACATCGGGACGTTACCTGGAGCCCGGAAAGCGACCGAATCGCCTACGTTACTGAGCGCGGCGGCCAACATCAGCTCATGATGGTCAACAAGGACGCTACGATGCCGGGGCTGCTGACCACGATCCCGGGCCAGGAGATCGGCGACTGGTCCAGAAACGGGGAGGCTGTCATGTTCACGGTACGCAGCGGAGCGGGCCGGGGTCTGTACATCCGCAACCCGGACGGGGTCAACGAGTTCAGGCTCACCGACCAGCCGGACTCGAGTCCGCGCGTGTCGCCCGACTCTAAGCGCATCGCGTTCATCTCCGCGCGCGACGGTAACGACGAGCTATACATGATCGACGTGGACGGCGCCAATCTGGCGCGAGTCACCCAAACCGACGCTCCCGAGTACGACATATCCTGGTCGCCTAACGGTCAGGCGATACTGTTCGTTTCAGAGAAGGACGGCAACCCGGAGATATACTCTATTTCGAGGAACGGATCGAACCTGAAGCGGCTCACCTTCAACGCCGTCGTGGACCGCTACCCGGTATGGTCGCCCGATGGCGACCTTATCGCGTTCGTCAGCTACCTGGACGGCGACGCTGATATCTTCATCATGAACTCGGACGGAGGCGACCAGCGGCGCCTCACTCTAAACGACGCCATGGACACAAGGCCCTCCTGGTAGCAGGGGCATACCATCAAGGGAGACGTCAGTGCAAGGTTCTACTGTACTCACCGAGCGCGTCGGAGACGTGGGCGTCATCACGCTGAACCGTCCTGAGAAGCTCAACGCGCTCAACCGCGCCCTGATGGAAGACATCGAGGTAGCGGTCCGAGCCAGCGAGGAAGACGGGGTGAGGGCGCTGCTGCTGACGGGCGCCGGACGCGGATTCTGCGCCGGCGCCGACCTGACGGCCCCTAGGGGCGAGGGACACATCCCAGGCAACGAGTCGCTGTTCAAAAAAGACCTGCCCCTCGGATACCCGTCGCTGCTGCTGCGCGAGTTCCCCAGGCCGACGGTCGCGGCGGTCAACGGTCCCGCGGTCGGCGCCGGTCTCGGATTGGCTCTGGCTTGCGACATCAGGATCGCCTCTGAGAGCGCCAAGTTTTCGGCCATATTCGCCAAGCGCGCTCTCTCTCCGGACTACGGCTGCACGCAGCTTCTGCCCATGGCGGTGGGGATGTCGAAGGCTATGGAGCTTATGTACACCGGCGACATCATCGACGCAGCGGAGGCCGAGCGGATCGGCCTGGTGAGCTGCGTAACGCCGGACGACGAATTCTCCGAGAGAGCGATGGAGCTGGCACAGAAGCTGGCTTCAGGCCCGTCGGTAGCCCATGAGTTGACCAAGCGGCTGGCCTATTCCGCCCCCATGCGCACCCTCAGAGAGCAGCTCTGGATGGAGGGCCAGTCCAGCCAGATATCGAGCATGTCTGAAGACAGGGCCGAGGGTCAGCGCGCCTTCATCGAGAGGCGGGAGCCGGTGTTTAAGGGGCGCTAGGCGACGTGCCCATCGCTCAATCATCCCAGGTCAGTCGACGCTAAGCAGTCCCGCCACGGTCCCGCCCAGCACCATGTCCCGTTCCCGTTCGGACAGAAAGTCGCTGTACTTCCGTATCTGGTCGATGCACTGCCGGTAAGTCCAGAAGCGCATGACTATCGGCATGTCCGTCCCCCACATGAGCCGGTCCGCGCCTATTATGCGTAGGCACTTTTCGATCGCGGACCTCGCCTGTGGCATCGGGTATTCCCAAACGGCGCCAAGCGCGATCGGGAACAGAAGCTGCAAGTACAGGTTCGGGTGGTCGAACGGCTGGAACACCTCATCAGGAAGCTCCAGAGAGTCCCCGGTCATGAACATCCGCCACTCTAGGCCATGGGTCATCACGACCGGAACGTCCGGATACCTCTTCGTCCAGCGAACAATGGTCTCCAACTCGGCGGCGTAGCTCTCGGATTCCGGCGACCGTCGCGGCTTCAGAGAGAAGAAGACAGGAATCCCCAGTTCCGCGACGCCGTCCCAGAACGGAAGGAAGTCAGGCGCATCCCAGGGACCGTCGTAGTTGTACAGGTCGAGTTGCGGAGGCAGGAAGTGAAGTCCCACTAGCCCCTGCTCCTGCACGGCCCGCTTGACGTTGGCGAGCGATGCTTCGGGGTCGGCGTGTGTCATCCACTCGGGGGTGTGGGCCAGGCCCAGGAGACGATCGGGGTACCGGGCCACACAGTCTGCAATGAAGTCGTTACCGATTCCGAGGTATGGGGTGCGGTGCAGCAACGCTCTGGACACGCCCGCATAGTCCATCTCGGCCACCAACCTGTCCGGAGGATAGCTCATGTCGGTGATGGACGGCGGAAAGTACTGCTTGAAGTGGCGCTCGCCGTCCGCCGTCCACTCGAACCTGCCGTTGGAGGCGGCACGGAAGTCCGAGGTCTTCAGAGCGTCCAGCGACGGCCAGTTGGCCGAATCAATCAGAACGTCCGCGTCACCTGGAGAAATATCCCTTGCCCGCCACACGGGTTGGTGGTGAGTGGCCATAGCCTGCTGGAGGTGTCCACGAAAGTCCTCCGGATCGGCGAATCCGCCGTCTCCACCCATCGGTGGGAAGCAGTAAGCGTGGCCGTCAAAAATCATCCCGTTCCCTCCTGTCCATCAAGGTGTCTTTCAGCTCCCATCCATCACTTAGAGGAGTGGGCACTCATCCCAGTTGCCCTATCCCATCGAGGAGTTGAGTGAGGCAGAAGCGATCAGAACCCGGCAGCCTTGTCGCAGACGTAAATGAACGGCTCGTTGGCCAGGCATGGAAATCTGGTTCAGCCACCAGACATCGCGAAGACCGCCTCTTGAAACGACTGTCGACGAAGCTGAGCGGTCATCCCAGCCTTCCCCGAATGGACAGTGATAAACTGATTGACCGGCGCGGATGTAAGGATATGCAGCATGCGGCTGTCGACATTGGGTATCTTGATTTCGTGTTGGGCCTGAGTGTGGTACGCGAAATTGAAGATTGTGATGCCCGCTACGGTGTCGGTCTTGGCGTCGAGCCGGAGGAGTAGCTGATCCGAAAGCTGGTAACCCCTGGCCGCTCGCGGCTTTCCAAAGGTGATGTACAGAATATCGCCTTCGGAATCGTAGTCAACTGCAATGCGAATTGAGGTCATCATGACGTTCCGCTATTGTTCGATCTGGTATGCGGTGAGGACAAAGTTGTTCTGTTCGCCCGATAAGTTGAATCCAAACCTGACCACCGCGACGACCGTTGTGTTCCCCTCGGGCAAATCGAGGTAGTTGCGATAGTATCTGTAAACGTCACTTCGAATGGCTTCCGGGCGGCGGCGTCCGCGCCTGATCACATCCAGAACCTTGTCTTTATGCTCCCGCATTTCCGGGTGACCCTCACATATGTGCCGCCAGCGCTCTTCTGTGAGGTAT
>JAKZVY010000258.1:0-4370 GCA_047515825.1 Dehalococcoidia bacterium | reverse complement strand
CGTTGGATGGGAGACCTATCAGCGCGTCGCCAACCTCTATCTTAGACGTGTCTATCATCTCAGAGCGTTCGACGACTCCGAGTACGAATCCAGACACGTCGAAGTTGTCGTCAGTGAATACGCCGGGCATCTCCGCGGTCTCGCCGCCGATGAGCGCGCATCCCACATCCTCGCAGGCCCGCGCCATGCCCTCCACCAGCGTCACGACGACTTCGGATCGCAGGCTGCTCATGTTGATGTAGTCCAGGAACAGGAGGGGCCTGGCTCCGCAGACGATAACGTCGTTTACGCAGGCGTTGACCAGGTCTGCGCCGATACCCTCGTAGCGGCCGGTCATCACCGCTAGCTTCAATTTGGTTCCCACAGGGTCCGTGCTGGCAACGAGCACGGGATCCGTGTATCCGGAAAAAGAGTACATCGCGCCGAACGCGCCGATTCCAGCCAGCACCTCCGGCCCATGCGTCCGAGCCGCGATGTCCCGGATACGACGCTTTACCTCCTGCGACGCATCCAGGTCTACTCCTGCTTGCTTGTACGCCTGCTTGGTCATGTTCGAGTCCCCGGTTTCAGGTTAGCGCACTCAGGTCTATCTCTCCAGACGCGATGCGCTGGAGCGTCTTGGGGTAGAGGATGTGCTCTTGGGCCAGCACGCGTGCCGCAAGAGTTTCGCGAGTGTCACCAGGCAGCACTGGGACCTCAACCTGTGATATGACCGGACCGCAGTCGTACTCATCATCGACGAGGTGTACGGTAACACCCGATACGCGGTCGCCCGACGCCAGAACCGCGGCGTGAACGCGGGCGCCAAACATGCCCCATCCTCCGAACTTCGGCAGCAGCGCCGGATGCACGTTCAGCACGCGGTTCCGGTATGCCCCAAGGGTGCGAGGCCCCAGCTTCTTCATGTATCCGGCCAGCGCGACCAACTCAACCCCGTGACTTTTCAACGTCCGCTCTATGGCCGTATCGAGTGCATCTGGCGCGGGATGGGTAATGCTGCTGAGGTGCGCCGTCGGGATGCCCGCGGCGCGTGCCCGCTCCAGTGCGAGAGAGCGGGAGTTGTTTGAGATGACAACGCGAACCTCCGCGTCGAGCGATCCGGCATGGCAGGCGTCCACTATCGACTGGAGATTGGTGCCGGTGTGCGACGCCAGCACGCCCAGCCGGAGGTTCGTCACGAATGCGGGCCCCTAGTCTGGGACAACCTCTTGGGCCTCCATCACCAGCTTGTCCATCTCGAGTTGCACCGGTATCGGGTACTCGCCGGTGAAGCAGCCCATACAGAACCGATCCGAGGAGCCGCCGACAGCGCGCGACAGGCCCTTGATGCTCAGGTAGCCCAAAGAGTCCGCGCCCACCTCTTGGCGTATCTGCTCTACGTTCATGTTGGCGGCTATCAGCTCTTTCCTGGTCGCCATATCCACCCCGAAGTGGCAGGTGGACACGATCGGCGGAGCGGTAATTCTCAGATGGATCTCGCTCGCGCCGCCCTTGTGGAGCAGCTTGACGACGTGAGGCGTCGTGGTACCCCGGACGATACTGTCGTCGACTACGACGAGCCGTTTGCCGCGGATCATGTCTGGCATCGGGTTGTACTTTCGTCTCACCCCTAGGTCCCTGATGTACTGGTTTGGCTCGATGAAGGTGCGCCCAACGTAGCGATTCCTAACCAGTCCCTCGCCGAACGGGATGCCAGACTGCTGAGCATAGCCGACGGCTGCCGCTGTCGCCGAGTCTGGGACTCCGATGACGAGGTCCGCTTCAACAGGATGCTCCACTGCGAGCTCGGCGCCCATCCTCATACGGTCCGCGTAAACCAGTCTGCCATGGAGAAGGCTGTCCGGCCGCGCAAAGTAGATGTTCTCGAAGACGCAACTCGCCCGCTGGACACTTTGGCCCGGATGCTTCACCGTCCTGACACCGTTGCCATTGACCAGAACAGCCTCGCCCGGCTCGATCTCCCTGATGTAGTCCGCGCCGACGTGGTCGAGAGCGCAGGACTCGGATGCTATCACCCATCCGTCGCCGAGTCTGCCGAGGCACAGCGGCCGCACCCCCAGAGGGTCTCTGATCCCCAGAAGCTCGTTCTTCGTGAGCACGGTGAGCGAGTATGCACCCTTCAGCTTCCGCATCATGTACGAAATACGTCCCTCCCAGTCCATGGCGGGGGCGTTCGCGAGGAGGTTGGCGATGATCTCGGTGTCGCTGGTGCCGTCGAATCGGAAACCCGCCTCCTCCATCTCCCGGCGCAGCTCGACCGCGTTGATCACATTTCCGTTATGTGCCACCGCCAACTCTACGTTGGGGCCTCGCGCCACGACCGGCTGAGCGTTAACGATGCGATTGGAGCCGGTGGTGGAGTAACGAGTGTGGGAGATCGCGATGTGGCCAGAGAGGTCCTGGAGGTCGTCTTCTCTGAGCGCCTGATTGATCAGTCCCATAGCCGTGCGGCTTCGGAGCTGGGTTCCGTCTCCGGTGGCGATGCCGGCGCTCTCCTGTCCCCGATGCTGTAGCGCGTAGATTCCAAAGTAAGCGACGCGGGACGCATCCTCTCCGCGCAGGTGAACTCCGACCACACCGCAAGCTTCGCGGGGAATGTCGGCGAAATCGTCCGACCGGTGCAGGTGATCGCTGTCAGGACTGATGGGACTCCGCTCCCTCGACCCCGGTACCTGGTAGCTCTACGAATCACATCTCGGGGGAGTAAGGGCCACCATGCCCGAGAAGGTGAAAGACCACACCCCGATTATATGCACCTGACCGACCGTCGGTCAAACGAAAACACACACCAAAAACTGCATCGCCCCACTGACATATCCCTCGACTCTCAAGGCGGTTCGCATCTCGGCAGCCTCCGGCATGCCTTGACTGGAACAGACTCCTACGCGAGAAACGAACTTGCCCTCTGATATAATCGCACCGCACGAATCCACCACCTGAGAGGGGGCAATTGATGTTCGACAGAATCGCGGTTCTTGGCGTTGGGGCAATCGGAGGGATCATCGGAGGGTACCTGACCAGGGCTGGCCGCGACGTTACGCTCATAGACCAGTGGGGCGAGAATGTCGAGGCGATAAGGGAGAATGGCCTGACCGTCTCGACCCAAGAAGGAGACTTCACCGTACAGGGCAACGCCGTACACTTGGGGGAGGTCTGCAACCTCGCCGAGCCTTTCGACCTCGTCTTTGTGGCGGTAAAGTCCTACGACACCCGTTGGGCGACCCACTTCATCCTCCCTCACCTATCGGCAGACGGAGTAATCGTCTCGGCCCAGAACGGCATCAACGACGAGCAGATAGGCCCAATCGCCGGATGGAGCAGGGTGCTGGGCTGCGTCATCACGCTGGGAGCGGGAATGTACGAGCCAGCGAACCCGATCCGCACCAGCGCAGCATCGCGCCTGGCCTTCACGGTCGGCGAGCCCAGCGGCGTCGAGTCCAGCCGCGCGCACGCAGTCGCGGACATGCTGAGCGCGGTCGGGCCGACCAAGGTGACGCCGAACCTCTGGGGCCAGCGCTGGGCGAAGCTCGCCACCAACTCGATGGCTAACCCCATCTGCGCGCTCACCGGACTGGGGTCCGGGGCGTCGCGAGAGACGGCCGGAGTGGTGGACGTGACGATCAACATCGGCGCCGAGGTTGTAAGAGTAGGGACCGCGCTGGGCGTCGAAGTGGAGCCGATCAACGGCATACCCGCTCAGCAGTACCTGGACGCGACCGAGGACGCGACAGCGCTTGAAGACCTCAAGGCGCAGCTCGCCCAGGGCGCGAGAGAGTTGGGCGCGGGCCGGCCCTCTATGCTTCAGGATGTGATGAAGGGCCGGCGGACTGAGATCGAATACTTGGACGGCTACGTCGCGAGCCGGGGCAGAGAGATCGGAGTGCCCACTCCCGCCTGCGACCGCATAACCGACCTGCTGAAGCGGGTCGAACGTGGCGAGCTGAAGTCCGAGGCCGACAACATACAGTTAATGAGCGACTTTATGTGACGGCCAGTATGAAGACATCGACGCCGTGACTGATCGCCTCTGTTATAATCCAGCCAGCTTGCGGAGAAGGATCAGGATATGCCGCTCGAAGGCCTGCTGGAACTGGTGGAAACGCTCAGAGCGCGTATAGACGCACACGGCGCCGCGCTCAGGGGGAGTGAAGCCCTAACGCGCTACGCGCTGATCGACCCATTGCTGAGAGAGCTCGGCTGGGACACATCGAATCCTGACATGGTGGTGCCTGAGTACAACTCGGGTAACGGGAGAGCAGACTACGCGCTTTTCATCAATGGCAGCCCTGCAATGATGGTGGAAGCGAAGAAGCTTAGTACGCCTCTGCGAGATCAAGTCCTCGCTCAGGGAATCAACTATTGCCTTATGG
>JAKZVY010000257.1:0-2749 GCA_047515825.1 Dehalococcoidia bacterium | reverse complement strand
GTATATATAGACGGAGACAGCCCTCGAAAAGTTCCTCGCGTCGTGGCTGTGCCGACGTCTGCGGGTCATTTCTTGCCTTGGATCAGATCTCGATATCCGCCACCCGTTCATAGCCTGCTCGCCAAGAGTTCAGCTAGCTCTGTGAGCCTCTCCAGGGAGAGCAGTGGCCCGTTGCCTTCCGATTGCATCGTATGTATCGATACGACCTTGTCCCCACTCGTGAACACGAGCATGCTGCCGATCCCTTCGGCATTCACCTCGGCCTGGTGAGAGATGTCTCCTATAGGTGGCGTCATTTGCCGCAACACTGATGTCTCAGACGCGACAGCTACATAATGGTCTTCCGCAGAGGACTTTGAGCCGAAGTCTACGACGGAGAACGTGACACCTGGCCCGCCGTCGGCTGCTTCGATGGTCATTCCGTACCAGCTGTCCATTTTCTCGACCTGGGACGGGTCCGCTCGCCCAGCCATTTCCTTGAAGTCTCTGAGCTCGGCCTTCAGCGCAACCTTGGCACTCAGGCGCTTTTCCACACTTCAATTGTTATCAAGTCCCTGAATTTGTCCTCGGTCAGCACGACCCCTGAGGTCGTCGGAGGTATGTTGATGCTGTTTTCGCCGATGTTCTTCCGACCGATGTCCTGCCTGACCGCCTCGACGAATTCCTCTCCTGTGAGCTCTGTTGAGAACGCGACTCCATCCGCGTATGCTACTTTCCTGCCGTCCACGTAGATGAGCCCTTCAGAGCCCGACCCATAAGTGTCGTCCGGGTTCCGGCCAAGCGCCAACAAGTAGTGGCTGCCCGGTTGCGGCAGTGCGAGCGCTTGATGCAGGCGTGCTTCGATTTGGACTGGGGTAAGTGTCACGATGTCTTTCTGCTTACTGAGGTGTCCGTACATGCGCAGCACTAGAACGCCGCCTTCTTCAACACCACCATCGCCCTTCAGGGTGCTCTCGATGCGGACCTCGTAGTCCGTAAACGGCGCGCCACGTTCCTCATCGGCAGGAACGGGATTCCCGTCCTTCCCGTAATAAATCACCTTCTCGTCGAGCACCGAACTGATGGTACCCAAGACAATGATGTCCGACCATGCCACTAGGGCCTCGACGGACTTGGGCCGCGCTATTAGGCGCGCCCGAAGAGACCTGCTGGCTGGAGGGGTCGCCGGGCTCCGCTTTCGCCTTTTGGGGTGCTGGGTCAATTTGATCGGGCGCAAGCGGGCTGAGGCCGGCGGAGTCAGGGCCTGCTCTATCACTTCCGCACGCCGCCGCTATTGTAAGTAGCGCCACCGTTACTAGGATCGCCGCGACCGTCTGTGGCTTTCTCATCGTTCTCTCCTCAAGTAACATCTGCGGCTGCGGATTATGCCCGTTATTTCTCTAGACGCTCCACTCGCCGGTTTAGTTCCCTTGCCAGTCGTCGCCTGGTTCGCTAGACCCACCAAATTATGGTCTGCTTATTGCCTCGTCCACATCGGCAAAACTGACGGTTTCATGTCGGCACAACGAACTAGGTCCCTCTCATCCCCTGACGATGTGACAGTTGGCCGCAAGTATGAGCCGGTGGCCTCTATGCGAATAGACGCCCCCTCTTAAGCACGGGTCTGGACCTAATCGGACACAGAAGTAGGGCGTTGACGAATCGCTACTGTGGAGTGGTGGACGAAGAGACTGCGAGTCAGAGGAATGGAACGAACCGGATGTTAACCCGTCCCGCCCGGCCTGCGCGAGAGATTAGAGGGAAAGGTCTGGGAGGGACTTGCGGGCTAGTCGAACGGGTCGAAGAACGTGAGGTCGGCCCCGAAGTTGTCCATCGCGATGACCTCGTCTCCTTGGAGCCGCGTCCTGATCTGCCTGCTCCGGTGGGCGAGGGAAATCTCCTCGATCGGCAGGCCGAGCTCGAACGATATCCGCCGGTTGACGGGCGGCCGCGATATGAGGAGATAGCCGTTCGTGTGCCTGGGCGTGTCCGCAACACCCTGCACTCGGAGGGCGTTGCGGTCTACCCACGGGGGGACCCGTACGAAGAGGGGCCCCGGCGCCTTTACGGTCACGCCCAGGGTGGAGTTGGTGTAGCGTGACTCAACGCGGATATGGTCCGTCTCATGGTCGAATAGCAGGTTGACGTGGTGGCCGGCCTCGTCGTACCGAGTGGCACCCTCATACGCCCAGCATAGGGCTTTCGCCGCCCCGCCGATCACGTCCAGGTTGAACCTGATCCGCCCGCCAGACTGCCCGGTCTCCACTTGCTCATGGCCGTATGGTGCTGCAAAGCCCCACGACCCAAGCAGCCGATTGGCCACGTCTCGACGCCCGTCCAGGTTGTCGGGGTTGGGTGGCTCCTCGATCCAGGATACATCTCGTAGCTGGGACGGCAACAGGTAGCCGCGAATAATCCGCTCCGCGTCGTGGTAGTACTCCGTGTAGCCCCACCGCCCGAAAATCACCGCCGTCTCCAGGATGTCGCCCGTGTTGTTCATCTCGCCGGTATCGGGACTGGCGTTGGAAGCGCCCCCGTTTTCGATACTCCATCCGAGCTGGTCCCGCATGTCCCATAGTCCGTTGTCGTAGAATTTCTTGACGCGGCCCATCAGGTGCGAGTCCCTTGTCAGGTCGGCAAGCTGTGCCAGGGAGCACATGGCGCTGGTCGTCGAGTGTCCGTGTGTACCGAACCTCTCCGGGTCGTAGCTACCGTCCGCCAGGAAAAACTGGCCGATGGACTTCTCCTTGAGAAGCAGCGCCAACTCCAG
>JAKZVY010000256.1:0-3165 GCA_047515825.1 Dehalococcoidia bacterium | reverse complement strand
CCAAGCTCCTGGTAAGCGAGGCCCCGGACCACGTAGGCGGCGAAGGACTGGGAGTGCTTGGCAGCCCGGCCAGGATTCGAACCTGGGTCAGAGGATCCAAAGTCCTCTGTGTTACCACTACACCACCGGGCTGTGATTATGCGCCGAGTGCGCCCCGGACTACGACGGTTCTTCATCCTGGTCGGACTGGATCAGGCCCATCTGTAGTCCGGCCTGGTAGAAGTTGATCGACCATCCCGCTCCGAACACGGGCGGGGTAAGCACACGAGGGTCGTCCGGGTTCCATAGTCTTTCGAGTGCGCGGTCGACGGTGGGAATCCGAAAGTCGAATGGGATGCAGTAGTAGCGACCGTGGCTCTTCTGCTCTCTGTATGCGTATACAGCGGTTGCCACGAACGCGGCCGCTGCAGCTACTTTGACTATATTGCCTATCATGGTAATGTCTCCGCGTCGTTCTGAGGTCGGGCTGGCGTATGTACTCTGACTTTACTATACATCAGGAAGCAGGCGTTTATGTGGTTGGGGCCCCGAGTACCGCCGTCCGCAACTTGCGGGTGCCGTTTGCCCTTGGAGCCTGCCCTACCTAGTACATGATGAGGTGGGTTGGGATCAACCGCTGTCCCAACGGATCCACCGCTAGGCCCAGTCCCTCCAAGGTGTAGGCCCCCAGCAGTGGTGGGGCGTTGTCCCCTCCAAAGACTACTACGGTAACCTCGCTCTCACCATCTATCGTAACCCACGCCCGCCCAATGTTCATCTCGATCCGCCGCCCGTCGGCCAGTAGGAGCCTACGTTTGCCGATTGGCGCTACCCCGAGCTCACGTAGTAGAGGAGTGGGAAGTGTGGTATATGCGGCGCCGGTGTCCACCGTCGCTTCTATGTCCCGGGTCCGTTGACCGTCCATGCTGGAAATCCGAATCGGCCAGTTGAATGTTCCCACAGCAGAGACCTCCTCCTATGCTCTATGCTTATTATACTCATCCAGCAGCACCTCGGTCTGCTAGGATGCTGTCGAGGAGGTGCTGCCGATGTTAGGCAAATTGGCTTTGGTCGGCGGAGATGAGTTCAGGCGCGGCTGTGAGTCCATGGACGAGGCGATACTGCGGGCTACGGGAAAATCCAGCCCTGTCGTGCTGATCCTGCCGACGGCGGCTGCATTCGAGAATCCCGCGAGGGCCGCCGACAACGGGGTGAGATATTTCTCGGCGCTGGGAGCGGATGCGAAGCCGCTCATGGTATTGGACCGGTCCGATGCCGAAAGTCCTGAGGTCGTGGCCGAAGTCGAATCGGCAGACGTGGTGTACCTGACCGGAGGCAGCCCGGTCCACCTGCTCGAAACTCTGCAAGAGTCGGCTCTTCTGGACGCTATCATCGACGCGTTGGCGCGCGGGGCGGTCCTCGCGGGGTCCAGCGCCGGGGCGATGGTGATGGGAAGCTGGATGCGGTTCCGTGAGTGGCGTCCGGCTCTGGGGATCGCGGACGGCGTCGCTTCACTGCCCCACCATGAGCGCTCCGATCCCAACGCGGTAAGCCGCGAGATTTGGGACGCCGCGCCGGACGATCTGAGCGTCGTCCTCGGAATCGACGGGCGTTCCGGCGCGATCAGCGGGCCGGAGGGGTGGACGGTATTGGGTGTCGGTCACATAACGGTCTATCACAAAGACGGCTGGGATCGTCTGAGGTCGGGTGACGTGTTCACAGTTGGTCAAGTTGACCCCTAAACAGGCCCACCCTATAATTGCGCCACCGTCGAACCCCGGAGAAACGAATCATGGAAGAGCACAGTCTCAGTCCCGCCGCGATAATAGACCAGTTCAAAAGGAACGGCGTCACTCACGTGGTGTGGCTGCCGGACACCGAAACGAATTTCATGTACCAGCAGATCATAGAGGACGATGATCTGAACCTGGTTCCGATCTGCCGCGAGGGGGAGTCGATGCCGATTGCCGCCGGGTTGTGGATCGGTGGCAAGAAGCCGGTGGTCTTGATCCAGAATACGGGCATGTTCGAGGCCGGAGACTCGATCCGAGGAATGGGGCTGGACCTAGGGATACCGATGGTGATGATGGTCGGATACCGGGGCTGGATGGGCCCTGACGGCACGATGACGGACTCGGCAGGAGTGTTCACCGAGCCGATACTGAACGCCTGGGGGATCAGCTACCACATGGTGGAGACCGATGACGACGTCGGCCGGATATCGGAGGCATTCGAGGAGGCTGAGCGGAGGCAGACGCTGGTGGCGTGTCTGCTGGGCGCCGAGTACGGGTGATGGGTCTGAGCGATCAGGCTGAGGGCTGGCCGAATCTGGACTCCATATCAAGGACCTTGTCCAAGCGGCGCTGAAAGCGCTCCTCGGGCACGTACTCAGCGGATAGGAAGGCTCCTGTCAGCTCGCGGGCCAGCTCGATTCCGACGATACGCGCGCCGAGACAGAGCACATTCATGTCGTCGTGCTCTACACCCTGGTGAGCCGAGTATGTGTCGTGGCAGACGCTCGCCCTGATTCCCTTGATCTTGTTGGCAGCCACGGATGCTCCGACGCCGCTCCCGCAGATCATGATGCCCCTGTCCGCCTGGCCGGACGCTACGGACTCGGCGAGCGGCCTGGTGAAGTCCGGAAAGTCGTCCGCCGGGTCGAGCGTGTGCGCTCCGACGTCGATCATCTCGTGACCGAGGGATTGGAGGAACTGCTTCAGCTCGTCCTTGAGAGCGTATCCGCCGTGGTCCGCCCCTATCGCGACGCGCATACCGACCCCTTTCGACTCGCGGTTTCTATGCCCTGCTCGCAGTGTAGAAAGACGGTCGGTGAGGCGTCAACCTAGCACTGCTTCAAGGAATCATCACAAAGGTGGCTGGTGATGGAGCGGTGTATCCGGAATGCAGACATTTTAGATTCTTCGACTCCGCTGCGCTGCGCTCAGAATGACAGCGGGTGTTGATGCGCTACGCTCAGAATCACTATGGCCTTGTAAAGGCCACATCAAGAGGAATGAAATCGGCGGTGTCCTACGTCAAGGGACAGGGCGGGTTTCAAACCCATCTGCTCCAACTAATTCACTTTCAGGGGGTTGGCGGTACGGCTGGAACATTTGCGGTTAGCATATCGAGGGGTGCGAGTGAGTACCAGTCCAGGTGGTGCGTGCAGGATCGCCTCGGCAGGTA
>JAKZVY010000255.1:0-5441 GCA_047515825.1 Dehalococcoidia bacterium | reverse complement strand
GATTGAGGCCATGCGCACGTGCTGGGGTAAAGCGAGTTGGCGTCGTCAGTCTTGGACCAGAGGGCATAACGCCCGACAACTGGACTTATCGCGCAAAAAGTTTGTCCGCGTCGGACGGATGCCCTAGCGCAACCAGTGGGGAGGAGGCGTCCCTTCTACGTGTACCGTAGCCGGTTCGGCGCTCGGCCGGAACATGCGGGCCCATGCGAGTTGACGGTGTGTCTTGGACAGCCGGTAGGGGAGGGACGGTCGGCGCAGTCGCCTGGCCCCGTCACTTTGCGTCAGACGGAGGCAATTGGTGCGGCCGCTCCAGTTGAAGCGAGACTTGCTGGTTGCTAGCATTGGTTCGAGTCCTCAACGGTCCGCCAAGCTGCCTGTCTTCCTCGATGCAGGTACCATGTCGGCATCTTGGGTCCTGTGTCATATTTTGTTGGTTGCCTGTTGGTCCAACCTGGAGGCATGAATGTCCGAGCGAATCTACACATTGGGTGAGAGTGGGCGGCTTGAGCCGCTCAATGAGGAGCCCTTTTCGACGGAGGACGACCTCCAGTCGCTGATCGCGCAGCACCTGGAGTTACTCGACGGCGAGCAGATACGGCCAGGCGCACCCCGTCGCTGGCTCCTTATCACTCGAGAGAAAGGGATTCCCGAAACATCTGACTCAGGGGCCCGGTGGGCTGTTGACCACCTGATTGTCGACCAGGACGCGACGCCCACATTGGTGGAGGTCAAGCGAGGATCAAACTCCGAAATCCGGCGCAGCATGGTAGGGCAGGTGCTGGAGTATGCGGCGCACGCCTCTCGAACTTGGACCGCGGATGAGTTGCGCCGTGCATTCGAGGAGGCTGCCAACGCTCAGGGCCAGAAACCCAGTGAGTTGCTCGAAGGTCTTCTACAATCAGATGGGGAACCGGATGCTGACGGTTTTTGGGAGAAAGTGGCTACCAACCTCTCCGCTAAGCGTATGCGTCTCCTGTTCGTCTCTGATGAGATACCGGATCCCCTTGTGCGCGTTGTCGGGTTCCTGAATGAGCAGATGCCCAACATCGAAGTGCTTGCGGTTGAGATCAAGCAGTTCCGGGGCAAAAGCACTCAGACGCTCGTCCCACGGGTTCTCGGCAGAATTGCGGACGCATCCGCCGGGGGGGTGTCCGGTAGGCGCAGGAGTCTAAGTAGAGAGACGTTCCTAGACCAGTTCACCGTTGCCGAGGTGCGAAATGCCGCGGCACGCATACTTGATGTCGCTAGGGATTCCGGTGCCACGTTTGAGTGGGGACAGCGTGGAGGTGTCAGCGTCCGCGGGCACTGCTCACGTTGGGAGCAGCCGATCACCGTAGCCTGGCTCTACTCACCTTCAATGAAGGGTAGTGGCTGGATGCGAACAAGAGACTTCACCTTTGGGGTAGCGATACTTGAGTATGATCCAGCACCAGACGAAGAGCTTCGCTCCGTGCTACAGAAGTGGGCGGATACCTTCAGAGACGACTCCTTTACCGCAGATGTTTCGAGCCAAGGAGTCACTGCGTGGTCGGTGGCCCATGACTCTGCTCCAATCCACATTGACCTGCTGGAGAGTCGCCTCTCCGGAGTACTATCAGAGTTGAAGTCACTATGAGCTTTGGCGGGCCGGGGGCCAGCGTTTCCCCAACGCCGCGCAGAAAGCTAGACCTAACTACAACCTTAAGTACTCCTTGGCACACCGCAGTGTGCTGATCCCCGCAATGGGGGGTCTAAAGTGGCCGCCATATGTCTCGCGTCGCCGGGCCTAGGATGTCTGGTAGTGGGCATGTCTTGTCGCCAGTTACCCACTTGCCCGCAACCTTGAATCGACTCTATGGGCGCAGTTATATGGACATTGTCCAATGTACGCTGTATATTTACAAGTCCGCTCCATTATGCACGACTTTTGGAATTTATCCAATGACCACCAGCACGAAGCCCAAGCAGTCCCTCGTAGGAATCGAGTTGGTGCGCCTCCTCGCCTATGAGGGTGATCGCATCTTCACGACGGATCGGGCTAGGGAGCTTGCCCCTCAGGTCGGCCTCAAGGACTCCTACCTGGCAGAAGCACTATACCACCTGCGGAGAAACGACTGGATCGTCCCGCTGCGCCGTGGCCTCTATGCCCGGTCCTCCACAGTTCCCGGCGTATCGGATGCCCATGAGTTCGAAGTTGCCATGGCCCTGGTAAATCCAGCTTCCATCTCCCACTGGTCGGCCCTACACCATCACGGGTTGACCGAACAGGTGCCCAGGGAGGTGTTCGTCCTCACGACGACCGAGAGCTCGGTCCCTCGTATTCGGAGAACCGAGCCCAGGCTTCCTCGAGGCGGATATCCGGTCGGGGACGTGACCTACAGGTTTGTCCAGGTCAGGCCCGAGCGCTTCTTCGGCACTCAGAAGGTGTGGATCGGGGATGCCCGGGTGTCCATCACCGATGTGGAGCGCACGCTGCTGGACGGCCTCTCCATGCCCCAACACTGCGGTGACTTCGCCGAGGTCCTCCACGCCTTCCAGGTAGGGATGGACGGCCTAGACATCGAACGTATCACCCACTACGCGGCGCGGCTGGACGCGGCGACCGTCAAGCGCTTGGGGTGGGTGCTGGAATACCACGGCGTCGGTTCGTCCAGCATCGATCAGCTGGCTTCACTGCCGGTCAAGGGCTACCGGATGCTCGATCCCACCGGACCACGAAGGGGCCCGTGCAACAACCGCTGGATGCTCCAGGAGAACCTTCCGGGGATGGTTGATGCATGAGACCTCTTCGAACGCGTCTACAGGAGGCGCGTCGACGTCTCGGCATTCCCTGGGAAGTCCTTGAGCGTGACTACCTCCTGTCCTGGATTCTGGCTGGCGTCAGCGCGGTGCCGGCGCTTGGCGACACTCTGGTGTTCAAGGGCGGCACTGCGCTGAAGAAGTGCTACTTCGGCGACTACCGGTTCTCTGAGGACCTGGACTTCTCCGGGTTGGACGGCGTTCCCACAGGCGACGAGATGGAGCGCCTGGTCAACGAGGCATGTGAAACCGCCGTACGCCTGCTCGACGAGTATGCCCCCGTGGAGATCGTCTGCGAGCGGTACACGGAGCGAGAGCCTCATCCCGGCGGACAGGAGGCCTTCACGATCCGTGCCCGCCTGCCGTGGCAGAGTCACCCCCAGACCCGCGTCATGATCGAGGTCACCGTGGACGAGCCTGTCCTGCGACCCATTCAAAGGCGGGAGGTCATCCACGAGTACGGGGAACCGCTGGAAGCGGAGGTCCAGGTGTACTCGCTGGAGGAGGTGATCGCCGAGAAGCTGCGGGCGATCCTTCAGCAGGCGGACATGTTCGAGAGGCGCGGGTGGAGCCGCTCAAGGGCGCGCGACTACTATGACCTCTGGCGGGTGCTCGGCACCTACAGGGAGCAGATGGACCTGACCGACTTCCGCTCCCTGGTCCATCGGAAGTGTGCTCTGCGGGGCGTCGATTTTGAGGGCCCGGAGGACTTCTTCCACTCCCGGATGCTCGCCTATGTTGGTGATACGTGGGTTCAATGGCTTGGTCCGCTGGTGCCCGGCCTTCCCTCATTCGAGACGGTGATCAGCGGCCTCCGGCCGCAGGTGGAAACCCTCGTGTCTACAGATGATTCAGGTTGAGGTGCCAGCGTAAATGGGCCTTGCATGGCGGGGACAAATCAAGCATCGGGTGCTTCCACGACTTACCTGACACGGTTCTCCCTAGACAATGCTGAACCCCCAGGAGGATCTCGTCGGAGTCCGCTCTGGGCGTATGGCTATCGCTGGGCATGGGGACGTTGTACCGGATCGCAGCCTTGCCGGGCATGACCACGCTCTCCCTCACGAAAGTCTCGATTAAGGCCTTGCGCTCGGGTAGCTCGCTCTCCTTCAGCGACTCGCTGATGTCCTGCGCACCGGCTGCTATGGACTCCACGTCGTCCTTGACAGCCCGGCGCTGGGAGAGGATGGGCGAGGCCTCTTCCGCTCACTGTTTTCCTTGATCCGAGGGTCCGTGTCGGCCGGGACGACGTCGGTGGTCTCCACGATGCGCCAGAGCCGGTCCAGCTGGCGACGCACGTCCTTAATTCAGACTCGATAGTCCCCAATCTCCTTCGTTACCCTTGAGCCAACCCTTTGAGCTCCTGGAGCACAGCTTTCGTCAGATCGCCGATGTTGCCTTGGGTGAGGATGCTGGACTGAATCCTGTCGATTATCAGCTACTCGAACCGCCGGGTGTTGAGCTTGGGCGAGTGCAACTCCCGCTGCCCTTCTTTATCAGGGATTGGCAGACGTAAAGTGGTACCTGTCCCTCTTGGATTCCTGGCCCGAGAGAGTTCTCTTGCATGTGTAGCACTTGACCAGCCCGCTGAGCAAGTAGGGGCTTCCCACCCTGCGGGGGTGGGCGATCGCGGGAGCGCATCAGACTGTTCACCCGGTGGAACTGTGCCTTTGAGACGATAGCGGGAAACGCTCTGTCCACGAGAACCGGGTCGGCATTGTCCTTGGCAGCTGTGCCCTAGACCAGAGTACCCGTGTAGACCTCATTCCTGAGAATGAAGTGGACGCCGTTCTTCGACCAGAGCTTTCCGGTAGCAGTGGCGATACCCTCTTCATTGAGGGTGCCCGCGATGCCCAGCATCCCTCTTCTGGTGTCTGCCATGTGGAAGATGCGCTTGACGACGGGGGCGGTAACCACATCGGGATCCAGTTTGGGGCGCTTCTTGGCCCCGTCCTGGACCATGACCCTCTTGTAGCCGTTCGGTGCTCCGGTAGGGTGTGTGATCGCGGTCCTCTCCCTCAGAACCTAATCCTTTCTATCTCGTCCGGGGTGATCCTGTCCCCGGTTCGGTCGTAGAGCCTGGTGGTCTGAGATGACTCGTGCGCCGCGATGGCGCGGGCGTCCTCAAGGCCCCCGCCGTTGGAGAGGTAGTTGGTGATGCCCGTGGCTCGGAAGCTGTGGCAGTTTATCGTAGGAGGTAGCCCGGCCCTCCTGGCGCGGCGCCTGATCATCTGGAAGACGATCTGCCTGTTCATGCGTGTCCCCTTGAGCCGGGACCTGGTGACATCGAGCGCCCGGTGTCTCGGTCTCTGGAACGTCGTCGCCGGGTTGGCCTCGAGCGACCCGCCGGAGACCAGCCAGTCGAAGCACCTGCTGATGGCCGACAGGTGCTGCCTGACGGATGGGCGGGATAGGGGGAGATGCTCGACGTACGCCGCGACGTGGATGGGCCTAATGGAGTCGAGCCGGTGGATTCCTCGCCGCTCGCACTAGTCCATGAACCGGGACACCGCGCGGTAGTAGGCCTCCCTGGTGTTGGGGTTGCGGATGGTGACGGCGAAGAAGTCGACGAACCGCCAGGCCGTGCGGTCGTCCGCGCCGGCGATCATCGGCGGCAGGCGGTTGTGCGAGGGGGGCGAGGGCCGAGAGCCCGTCGCGGTAGC
>JAKZVY010000254.1:0-24194 GCA_047515825.1 Dehalococcoidia bacterium | reverse complement strand
GGAATGTTCCTCCTCCGAGCACGTGGACCGAACAGAGCTCTGCCGCCTGTACAAGGACTGGTGCGTCTTCAACCGTATCAACCCCGTCAGCGCCCGCCGCCTCTACAAGTCCGTCTGGGAGATCTTCAGAGTCAAGACGCAGCAGCAGAGTGCTTCAGGGCCTCCGGTTGCTCTCCGAAGATGCCGAAGCGCCCCAAAGGGGGGCAGATGCGGCAGGTGCGGCAGATGCGCGGCAGGTTTAAAATCGCCAAGCTGCCGCAGACCCCAAAGCTGGACCGCTTCCCGCTCAGCTTTGAGCGCGGCACTTGCGGCAGGTGCGGCAGGTTTTTCAAAAACCTTTTCGCTCCGAGAGTAGCCGACTCACCTAAGTTGATACAGTTCAACTCAGCCCGGGACATCTCGTAGAACTCTGCCCCTTGCCCCGATACCGGGGTGAGAGCCTGCCCCGGCGGAGGCCGGGGGTGATTGACACCGATTCATCCCTACCATGTCCAACAATCGAAAGACCCTAACCATTGGGCGCCAAAACTAGCCCCAAAGACCTCGACGCATGGATAGACCGGACCCGCAGGATGATCGGGTACAAATCCGAGGCGCAGGATTTCGTCCGCCGAGCCGGAGAGCAATTGCCGACTCTCGAAACCGATGCTGGAGCGGTATGCTACATCTGGGCGCTGGCCGATGAGCAGGATGACGTGATATGTCACACCCTGACGAGGTACGACCTCGACCTGTTCGGGACCGTCGGGACGCTCGATGTCACCAGAGGGGCCGAGGTGAGACCCGGACCGGGAGGCGGAGAGACCATCGCCTACCTGTGTAGCTGGGAGATTCGTAGGCCCGATGACCGATGGGTGAGCGTCGTGATGTCTATCGATCAGGTTTCGCGGGTTCTCACGATCGAGGTGCGGGACAGCTCCGGCGCGGTGCGCCCTCTCGGTTTTCCGATTCAGGATTCATCGAGGCTTCATGAGGCGCTAAGTGGTGCGTTCTTCGAGATTTCGGATGATACGTGACGACGCGATTCTGACCCTGCCACCCAAACGCTAACTCCTCTGTTATAATCATGCTCTGAATTTGATGGGGGCGTGTTCCCCCTTTTGGAGGATTTCCCCCATGATCCCAAATCGAGTTGTCGTTACAGGAGTGGGCATAGTCAGCCCGCTCGGTCTTGACACCAGATCGACCTGGAAGAGCTTAGTCGCGGGCGAGTCTGGCGTCGGGCCGATTACCGCGTTCGACTCGGAGGGTTACGGCACCACGATTGCCGCCGAGGTCAAGGACTTCGATCCGGAGGGTATCGTCGGGCGCAAGCAGGCGCGGCGCATGGACAGGTTCGTGCAGCTTGGCGCCGCGGCCGCGCTGGAGGCGATGGACGATTCGGGAGTCACAGTCGGGCCTGAAAACAGCACCCGGGTTTCCGTGATGATCGCGAGCGGCATCGGGGGGATCATCACGCTGTCGAACCAAGTAGGCGTCCTGGGCAATCGCGGGCCGAATCGAATATCCCCGTTTTTGGTGCCGATGATGTTGCCAGACATGGCATCGGGACAGGTCTCGATGCTGATCGGCGCCAAGGGGCCGAACTACAGCACGGTGTCGGCGTGCTCGAGCGCGGCGGACACCATCGGGCAGGCGTTCGAGGCGATCCGGCGCGGGGACGTTGATACGGCCCTGGCAGGTGGGTCTGAAGCGGCAATCTGCCCGATAGGGGTCGCGGGATTCAATGCCTGCCACGCGCTCTCGAAGCGCAACGACGCTCCTGAAAAGGCCTCGCGCCCGTTCGACGCGGATCGCGACGGCTTTGTGCTCGGAGAGGGTGGCGCCGTTCTAGTGCTGGAAAGCCTGGACTCGGCGATCGAGCGGGGCGTCGAACCAGTCGCGGAGATCACCGGATACGGCTCCACCGCGGACGCCTATCACATCACCCAACCGGCTCCTGAGGGTGAAGGAGCGGCGCGGGCCATGAACATGGCGCTCGCGCACGCGCAAACTCAGCCCGAGGAGATCGGATACGTCAACGCTCATGGCACCTCTACCCCGCTCAACGACAAGTACGAGACGATGGCGCTGAAGACGGTGTTCGGGGAAGAGGCGTACCGGATTCCGATCAGCTCCACGAAATCCATGACGGGTCATCTCCTGGGGGCAAGCGGAGCGCTGGAGGCGGCTGTTACGGTGCTGGCGCTGTCCAAGTGGGCGATCCCGCCAACGATCAACTTGGAGACTCCCGACCCGGAATGCGACCTGGACTACACTCCGCACATGCCCAAGCGGGGTCGCATCCGAGCGGCGATGAGCAACTCGTTCGGGTTTGGAGGCCACAACGCTTCCCTGGTGTTCCAGGAGTGGGACGAATAGACTCCTCAGACCCACATTCTGCTCCGAGGCTCGCAACTTGAAGCCGGACTGGTCGATTTTCGAGCCAGTTCCGTCCGAGGTGGTCGAGGCGCTGGGATTTCCGCCTCTCCAGGCGCAGCTTCTCTACAACAGGGGGCTGTCCTCCAGGTCGGAAGCGCTCTCGTATCTATCTCCAAGCAGCTCTGACGTCCACGATCCGCTGCTTTTGCCAGACATGGATAGGGCGGTCGCACGGCTGAGGCGCGCCATCTCAGACGGCGAGACGATCGGAGTGTTTGGGGACTTCGATATCGACGGCATCAGCGGCACGGCGGTCGTCATGAACGGGCTGCGGGGCCTCGGGGCTCGAGTCGTTCCGTACGTCCCGGATCGGGTGGACGAGGGACACGGCCTCAATCTCGACGCGTTGCGCTCTCTGGCGGACCAAGGCGTCACGGTTTTGGTTACGGTGGACTGCGGAGCGGACGCCGACACGGAGGTCGAGGCAGCGAAGTCGCTGGGGGTCGATTGCATCGTGACCGATCACCACACGATGCTGGACGGCGCGCCCTACCCTGCCGCCGAGGCTCTGGTCAATCCGAACCGGACGGACTCCCGCTATCCGTTCGACCACCTGACCGGCGTCGGCTTGGCGTACAAGCTCGTCCAGGCGGTCTATGACGATGCGGGCATGGAGCCGCCGGTAGCGCTTCTTGAGCTGGTCGCGCTCGGCACCGTGGGCGATGTGGGGCCGCTGATCGGCGAAAACCGGTACTTTGTCAGCGAGGGACTGCGGCGCATGAACCGCACCGGAAGTCCCGGACTCAGGGCACTGATTGAAGTCTCTGGATACGGAGGTAAGCCGCTGGACTCTATGGCGCTCTCTTTTGGGCTGATACCCCGGCTAAACGCTCCAGGGAGGCTCGACGACGCCGAAATCAGCCTCAATCTGCTTACGTCTACTGAGTCGGAGCAGACACGAGCCCAGGCGGCGCTGATGGAGCAGTACAACCGCCAGCGCCAGGCGCTAACCAGGACGGCCGTCGGACAGGCGGACGCACAGGTTCTCAAAAGGTGGCAGGGGTCACTGCCGCAGGTAATCATGGTCGGGCGCAAGGACTGGCATCCCGGTATTCTGGGACTGGTGGCAGCTCGGATCGCGGAGAAACACGGCCGGCCGGCCATAGCGATCTCGGTTGGAGAGAGCGAGAGCCGGGCGAGCGCGAGAAGCGTCAAGTCTTTCGGCATTTTCGATATTCTGAACCAGCGGAGCGAGCTGTTTGCGAAATTCGGAGGACACCAGAGGGCCGCCGGATTCACGATTCCGAACCAGCACCTCAAGACGCTGGCCGACCACATGGAAGCACTGCCCATCCACATCGCCGACGATGGGACATCTGGAACTCAACTGGACATCGACCTAGCCGCTGGGCCGTCGCTCGTCGAGAAAGAGTTGTTCGAGTTCACCCAGAAGCTTGCCCCGTTCGGCGAAGCCAGTCCCAGGCCGCGGTTCGCGGCGAGCGGGCTTCGAGTCGTCGACTCCCGTCGTGTAGGATCCGGCCGTCATCTGAAGCTAGGGATCGACGATGGTCGGAAGAAATGGGACGCTATCGCGTTCAGGCAGGGGCATCTTTCTTCCCAGGCACGGCCCGGCGCCCACGTAGACATCGCTTATGGTATGGAGCTGAATACTTGGCAGGGTCGGACCAGCCTTCAGCTAGTGTTGGATGATTTTTCGGTGTCGGGCTGAGCGATTCCCATTCACCCTGAGATTGAGATTGGAACCTGTCTTACTGCCAAGCGCCAATCAGCAAGCCGATCAGCGTTAATGACACAACTGGATAGCCCGCGTTTATCAGGTACAGTTTGAGGGGCTTGGACTCGAAGATGTAGTTGGCCGCGAATGTGGTCGCGACGAATCCTAAGCCTGCGGCCAGACCCAGCAACAGCCCTTCGATGGCAGTATCCGCGCCGGCAGCCTGGGCGAACAGGGCGATGGCGAACGCAATCACGATGGACGCGATGACGGCCACGACGTAACCCCGCGTGGCGCTTCCGGATTCACTGATCGACTCCTCCGTGAGGTCGTTCGCGGCCATCCAGTGCTTGGCGAACAGCAGCGGCGAGTACCAGACCGCACCGAGTGCCATGTTTACCACGATCGCCACGACAACCGCGATATAGTTGATGCTACCGAGATCCAAGTCCATTGCATTCACCTCGTCTTGCGTTACTTCGTGCAGCTCGGATTATAATTGCCGCGCAATCCGGCTACAACTTTCGCGCCTGAATGAGAAAAGGAGAAGCAGATGTCCTCGTCCCCCCACTTCACCCCTGCCCTGTTTGAGTTCCTGGCAGAGCTGTCGATGAACAATGAGCGCGAGTGGTTCCAAGCGAACAAGGCGCGATACGAAAGGGACGTCCGCGAGCCCATGATCGAGTTCGTGGTGGATTTCGGAGAGAAGCTGAGGGAGATCAGCCCTCACATGGTCGCGGACCCTCGAAAGTCTGGTGGCTCGGTGTTCAGAATCTACCGGGACGTACGGTTCTCACGCGATAAGAGTCCGTACAAGACGAACGCGGGCGCGCATTTCAGGCACGAAGTCGGGCGCGAGGTGCACGGGCCTGGGTTTTACCTGCATCTGCAACCGGGCAGCGTGTTTGGCGGGGCGGGCATCTGGATGCCAAACTCAGCGACGCTCGGCAAGATACGCGGGGCAATCGTAGCGAATCCGGAGAAGTGGGTGCGGATAGTGACCGACGAGAGCTTCGACTCGATGTACACGCTGGAAGGCGACTCGCTCAAGCGCGCGCCGAGGGGGTTCGACCCGGAGCACCCGCTCATCGACCATCTGAAACGCAAGTCGTTCGTGGCCGGCACCGGATTCAGCGAAGACGATGCGTGCTCTCCGGATTTCATCGACCAGTACGCGGATGCGTGCAGGACGGCCGCGCCGTTCTGCGAGTTCCTGACGACCGCGGTCGGGCTGGACTGGTGAGGACTAGCTGCGGTCGCGGCGGCGCTCCGCGCGCGTGCGACTGTCGCGAGGCGGCGGCGGTGGGACTACCACCTCCCCTGCCGGAATAGGCCTGGACTTGATGATCAGCAGCGGGATTGTGATGACGAGGACGGCTAGGGCGATGAAGTGCGCCTCCTGCATTCCGAGCGCCCAGACCTTGTCCTGCCGCAGGAACGTGATGCCGAAGCGTCCGAGCGAGTAGAGGGCGAGGTACAGAGCGAAAAGCATCCCGTCCGGCCTCAACCTGTTCCTGAGCTTCCAGATCAGCATCAGGGAGAGCATGTTCCAGATCATCTCGTAGGCGATGACGGGCTGCACCGATACGCCTATCCCGTTCGCGCAGCGGCCCGCGTCGGACGCGGGATGGGTCCAGACGAAGCCGAGGGCAAAGTCCCACGCCCTCGCGCAGTGCTCGCCGTTTACGATGTCCCCAAGCCGTCCGATGGTCTGGACGAACAGGAGAGCCGGCGCGGTCAGGTCGGCGATGATCCCGACGGGGTGTCCCCGCCAGAGCGCATAGAGCGCTCCCGTGATGAATCCACCCAGTATCCCGCCCCACAGACCGATGCCTCCGCTCCAGATCGCGATCACCTGCCCGGGGTTCGCTTGGTAGAAGCTCCAGTTGTCGACGACATGGACCAGTCGGGCGCCTACGATGCCGCCGATTATCGCCCATACCGCTATCGAGTAGATGTCGTCCGGGTCTATGCCTCGCGTAGGCGCCCATCGGCCCACCAGGTAGACGGCGGTAGCTACGGCTATCAGGCTGAACAGCCCGTGCCAGCTCAGGACCAGAGGTCCGGACGATATGACGTTTGGGCCCACCGTTATGTCGATCATGAATCTCGTCTCACCGGGATGTTTTCAGAGTGCGGACGCCGAAACGTCGTGTGATAGAATTGGCTTATGACACAGACAGACGCGGGCAGCGCGGCCATGAGAGACGCGGTCGAAGACTTCGTTCACTACCTGACGGTGGAGCGAGGCGTGTCTCCCAATACGCTGGCGGCCTACAGAAACGATCTTACACAACTGGTCGAATTCGTGTCATCTCGCAATGGACACTCGCGGGGAATCAGGACATGGGCCGATGTGTCTGATCAGACTATCTCGGAGTACGTCCTGCATCTCCACGACTTAGGATATTCTCAATCGACCAGGGCACGCAAGATAGCGTCTTGCAAGTCGCTGTTCGGATTCCTGGTGATGGAGGACGTGGTCAAGGCAAACCCGACGGCCAATCTCAGCTCTCCTCGCACGGGGCGGTCGCTCCCCAAGGCCCTGACCGAGGAGGAGATCGACAGGCTACTGTCGACGGCTTCGGAGGACGACACACCTGAGTCGAGTCGGGATCAGACGATGCTGGAGCTGCTGTACGCGACTGGGATGCGGGTTAGCGAGCTTGTCTCGTTGAACCTAGAGGACGTCGACACCGACAACGGGTACGTCAGGTGCTTCGGCAAAGGCGGCAAGGAGCGCGTACTGCCGATCTACGAGCAGGCGGCGGAGTCGCTGGAGTGGTACATCACGGGCGCGCGGCCGCTGCTGGAGTCCGAGAAGTCGGCCACGTCGCTGTTCCTGAACATGCGCGGGTCGCGGCTCACCAGGCAGGGTTTCTGGCTAATCCTGAAGGGGCGCGCCGAACGCGCGGGCCTAAATGGCAGGATCACGCCGCATACGCTTCGGCACAGCTTCGCGACGCACCTTCTCAGGGGCGGAGCGCCGCTGAGACACGTCCAGGAGCTGCTGGGACACGCGAGCATCAGCACCACCCAGATCTATACGCATCTGACCAGCGAGCATGTTCGAGCCGAGTATGATCGCGCACATCCGAGAGCCTGATTTGAACGGCCCTGCCGATAGGGACTATCCTTAGGCCGGGACCAGGAGGCGATAGACTATGCCAAGCAAGAGGAATCGGGTCGCGTCCAAGCAGGCTCAGCTAAGCCAACGCAAGCGACGCCGCTCAGGACGAGGAAGAAACCAGGCCGCAACCCAGGCAGCGGAGGACGGGGCTGCTACGCCCGCACCCGTTCGGGCTGCATCAGCACGCCCTGCCCCCGTCGCCGCGCCGACCGCGCCGCGTCCAGCCGCCGCAAGAGTGCCGTCCATGGCCGCATCTCCCAGATCGAGGGGCGGCAGGGCCGCGAGGATGGTGAGGGCCCAGCAGGAGCCGCTGCCGATGTACGGCTACCTGGGCAGCGAGATAAAGAGGATCGGGGCGCTCACCGGGCTGATCGCGGTGGTGCTGACGGTGCTCACGTTCGTGCTGCGGTAAAGTCAGCCAGCTACATCGCACGAGCGGCCTCGAATCCGTGAAGAGCGCGGAGGGACAGCGTGGTCGCAGTCCAGACTCCAAAATTCGCAGAACGTCTTAGGGCGCTGCCGACCAGTCCGGGCGTCTATCTTATGCGCGACGCCTCGGACACGATTCTTTACGTCGGCAAAGCGGCCAGCCTTCGCAACAGGGTGTCTTCTTACTTCGGCACTCCGTACAGCCTGCCGCCGAAGATCAGACGGATGGTCAGGCGGACCGATGACTTCGAGTTCATCGTCACGGAGTCCGAGCAGGAGGCGCTGATACTTGAGGGCAACCTCATCAAGCGGCACCAGCCGCACTACAACGCCCGGCTCAAAGACGACAAGTCCTACCCCTTCATCAAGATCGATACCACAGAGGACTTCCCGCTCGTCTATGTTACTCGCCGGGTCAGGGAGGACGGCGCGCGCTACTTCGGTCCATTCGCGAGCGCGTCCAGCGTTCGCAAGACGCTGGCCCTGGTCAAGAAGCTGTTCCCCTACCGCTCGTGTACCAAGACCATCACGGGCAACGACGACCGCGCCTGCCTGGACTACTTCATCCACCGGTGCGCTGGACCGTGCATAGGCGCGATAGACAACGCGCAATACCACGAGATCATCGACCAGGTGGCGATGTTCCTCGAAGGGAAGACGAACCAGGTGGTCAAAGGACTGAAGGGGCGAATGCTGGAGGCCGCCGAAGAGCTCGAATTCGAGCGGGCGGCTGCGCTCAGAGACCAGATCGTGGCTATCGAGAAGGTCCACGAAGGCCAGAAGGTGCTGCACCTGTCTGGCGAGAACGCCGATGTTATCGCGCTGGCCCAGAAGAACCGCGACGCATGGGTCGAGGTGTTCTTCATCAGGCAGGGTAAGCTGGTCGGGCGCGACAACTTTCTGATGCACCAGGACGAAGGAGATGAGCCGTCGGAGGTCGTCTCTGCGTTCGTGAAGCAGTTCTACGCCGCCAATCCGTACGTTCCGAGAAGCGTACTGCTCCAGTACCTGCCGGATGACATGGAAGCAATCGAGCGCTGGATGCGCCAGAAGAGAGGCGGCGCTGTCCGGCTGCACGTTCCGAAGCGGGGCGAGAAGCGGCGGCTGGTCGAGATGGTCGGCCAGAACGCGGCGCAGGGTCTGGAGCAGCTCACGATCCGTAGGATCCACGAGTCGACGAACAACACCCAGGCGATGGAGGAGCTTCAGGAGGCGCTCAGCCTGCCGGAGCTGCCGCGCCGGATCGAGTGCTACGACATCTCCAACATCCAGGGAACGAATCCGGTGGGCAGCATGGTGGTGTTCGAGGATGGCAAGCCGAAACCTTCGCACGAGCGGAGGTTCAAGGTGAAGTCCGTCGGCGGGATCGACGACTACCTAATGATGCGCGAGGTGCTGACCAGGCGGTTCAAGCGGCTGTCGGAGACACGTCAGCAGCAGCGAAACGCGGGAGAAGACGGTGCCGAGTTAGGGGAGACCGAGGGCGCGTGGGGAATCGTGCCGGACCTGGTGATTATAGACGGGGGCAAGGGCCACCTTGGGGCGGCGCTCCAGGTGTTCCTGGAGCTTGGGATTGACGAGGTCCCGCTCTCCAGCCTGGCGAAAGAGAACGAGGAGATATTCGTCCCCTACGTGAAAGACCCGATCGTGCTACCTAGAAGCTCCCAGAGCCTGTTTCTCGTACAGAGGGTACGGGACGAGGCGCACAGGTTCGCGGTCACGTTCCACCGGGAGCGGCGATCCAAGAAGTCTGTCCAGTCGACGCTCGACCTCGTTCCGGGCGTGGGTCCGAAGCGCAAGAAGATGCTCATCCGGCGTTTCGGGTCCGTCAAAGGCATACGCGAGGCGTCGCTCGAAGACGTGGCCGCGGTTCCGGGCATGACGATGTCAGTCGCGCGGGCGATCAAGGACCATATCTGAGGTTCTTTGGTAGAAGCGTCGCCTGCATAGAAGACGCCTAGATCGCCAAATCAAATGGCAAGTCGCTGATGTCGCGCAAACGTCTGCCTGCCACCAGTGTCTGCAATAGATCGGAATTCGAATCGCTGTCAGCGGCGGCTTCTGTAAGTTCAGGCAACGCAAAGTGGTAAACGCAGTCTATGTCGCCGGTGCCATAGGCAAGCGAGGCGATTCGTCCAGGTAAGGGTTCGCCGACAACGACGACGATGTGGGGCGTCTTGCCTTTGCGGTTGCGAATCAGGTTCAACCCTTCCGTGCGCGCGTTTTGCGAGCGGTCGCTCCGAATCGTCCATTTGCATGAAACGCTGGCGTGCAAGATGTCCGATTGGGCATTCGCGCGGCGCAACGGCGTATGTAGGGCCATTTCATCATTGCCCAACAGGCAGACGTTTTGGTTGATCATCTCGTCAGCCACCGGCTTCCGACAAACGACAATATCGGGGGTGACTATGTAGTCGCCACGATCCACGATGCCTCTACCGATTCTAACGCTTGCCGTGCTTGCACCATCGGCGTTGTTCGGAACGCCTGAGGCGTTCTGGCGCAACACATCATCGCAAATCCGGCGATGATATGCGCGTCGCAGGTCTTCGATCCTGCCAGACATTACGCCTTTACCATCCCGATCACGTACTCTTCATGCATGCGTTCCTCGATCTGAGAGTGTCGTCGGTTGCCCCAGCGAGCCGGCATCATCCGTCTGTCTCGGTCGAGACGGCGAACGCCGATTCCGGCCAAATCGAAGCCAACACTTTCGCCGATGGCGGCGAGCCCTTTATGAGTTTCCACGTCGATGCCGCGCAGGTTAGAGGTTCCGACCACGATCACTGCCGCCCTGCCCTTTTTTAGCACTCGTCGCATCTCCGCAATCACAGCGGACATCTCGCCGAAATATCGGCGCAGGGTCAAGGCTTTCCTGGCATCGGCTTCCGCCAGAATCTGGAGTGTTTTTTCGCACTGGCCTAGTAGGTTAGTGTACTTCATCCCTGATATGGCGTCGTGGCCCAAGTATTGAGATCTAATCTTGGTGAGATCGTTGATTTTCCACCCGAACCACACTAATGAGACCTTGTGTGCCCGCATGTAATCGATCGCATTGTTCGCATACGGTGGCGACGTCACAATCAAGTCGATACTGGCAGAGGGCAGACCGGTCCTATCCGCGCCGGTCGCCCGAATTGACATCGAGTAGTCCGAATCTTTCGGATTGGTCGCTTCGGTTCCATCCGAACGTGAAACTTCGATGGCACGATGTATCGCGGTCTGTGACTCAGCACCTTGCCTGACGCTCAAATCACTCTTAGCGAGCCCAGCGACATTGCGTTCTAAACGCTTGGTGAACTCCACAAACGCCGATTTCGGCTCTTTACGGATATCCTTGTGGGACGCGTATGCGCAAGATCACGCGCCAGCGAGACGCCCCCAGATTTGGCGATGATCGTCGATGAAAAAACTACCTTGAGGAATTCTCGTATCCCACCCTGCGGCAACGTCTCGATGCGCTGTAGAAGCGCGAGTAGCTCCAACTGCTGCGGCGGCAAGAACCAGTAGTCGACAAATTCCCTTGTTTTCACATCAAAGCGCCGTATCAAGGACTGTTCCAGCCTGTCGCGGCTTTCCCAGTAGTCACGCTTCGCCGAGTCGATAATTCCGTGTCCGGTTTGCAGGACACTTATAGGATCGACGGGAGTCAGCTTTGCCGCCGCTATCATCCGGGCCAGAGGGTCGATATCGCATCCAACTGCACGACGCCTCAGTCGCATGGCTTCCACAAGAGTCGTCCCCGAGCCGAGCATCGGATCGAAGACGACATCGCATGGGTCCGAAAGGCGCTCAATGAAAAATTGGGGAAGCTGGGGTGGGAACTTCGCTGAAAAAGGATGCCAAGAGTGCGGGGAGTAGTTCCCGTCCATACCGTGGAAATCCAAGTCGGCACGCAACGCTTCCTGCAATGCGTCGAAGCAACTCCCAACATTCATAGGCTTTTTCTCCGCAAACGGTGAGTGAAAGCCATGCGCAGGCCAGCACGAGTAGCAGTTACACTCTTGCGCGTACCACAATGCGTTACCCGGTGCGGTGACTCAGCACAGGCACTTTGTCGCTGTCGGATGGGCCATTAGTCCTCTTTGGAGCTGCCGTTGCCTGCGGCGGCCTTGATGAACGGGTTGAGCAGGTTGGTGAACTCCATTGGGAAGATGAACTTGGTGCTCTCGCCATCGCCCAGTGACTTCAGAGTGTCGAAGTACTGAAGGCTCAGCGTGTTGGAATCCATCCCTATCGCAACCTTGTTTATCCTGTCCAGCGCGGTGCTGAAGCCCTCGGCCCTGAGCACGGCTGCCTGCTGATCGCCTTCGGCGGTGAGTATCTCCGACTGTCGATGGCCCTCGGCGCGCAGGATCGCGGACTGCTTTTCGCCTTCGGCGACGGTTATGGCGGCCTGGCGTATGCCCTCGGATTCGGTCACGGCGGCGCGGCGGACCCTCTCAGCAGACATCTGGCGGTTCATAGCCTCCTGGATGTCTCGGGCGGGTTCGATCTCTCGGATTTCGACCTGGGTTACCTTGATTCCCCAACGCTCGGTTATATCGTCCAGCTTGTTCCGCAGCTCCTCGTTGACGCGCTCGCGCTGGGAGAGCACGTCGTCGACGCTCATCTCACCGATGACGGCGCGCAGCGTCGTGGTAGCTATACCAATGACGGCGCTGTAGTAGTCGACGACTTCGAGGACGGCCCGCTCGGCCTGGGTTTCGGTAATCCGCATATAGACCAGGAAGTCGATTTCGAGGGGCGCGTTGTCTTTGGTGATGTTGGTCTGGCGTGGGATGTCGATGACTTCCTCGCGGAGGTCCACTCTCTGCGTGCTGTGAATTGGCCAGAAGAGGAGGTTCAGGCCCGGCTGGCGCAGCCCTGCGTATTTGCCCAGCGTGAACATTGCCAGGCGCTCGTATTGACGCACGATCTTGACATAGGGAATCACAAGATGCTCCTTCCTGTTGCTTCGAGATTGTCGGCTTTGAATACTTTGAGGGTTATACCATCGACTTCGGCTACTATGACGTTCTCGCCCGATTCGATTCTCTCACCCGAGTCCGACTCCGCGGTCCACAGCTCGCTGGCGACCTGCACCGTGCCCTTGGGTTCAAGCGCCGTTCTGACGACGCCGGTCTGTCCGACGATTTCCGCGTCTCTCGGCAAGCTTATCAGAGTCCTGGACTTGCGGGCGAAGTACCACAGGCCTGCGACTGAGACACCCATAGCCAAGGCCGTTACCCCCAGAACCCCATATCCGACTCGGACGTCCGGCGCGGGCAGACCGGGTATGCTGGCGTCTCCGAACAGAAGAAATCCGCCCACTATGAAGCTCACCCCGCCCGCCACGCCAAAACCTCCCCAGCCGGGGGCCTGAAGCTCCATGAAGAAGAGCACGAGTCCTACGCCGATCAGCACGAGGCCGACCCAGTTAACCGGCAGGCTTCCCATGCCGAGGAAGGCCAGGACGAGCAGGCCCGCTCCAGTGATGCCAGCGACCCAGCCGCCCGGGCTGATCATCTCGATCAGGATCAGGATGCCGCCGGCGGCGAGCATGACGAAGACCAGGTGGGGGTTGGCAAGCCACTTGAGGAATCGCTGGACCGGATCGGCCTCGACGCGCTCGACGGCAGCGCCGGCGGTCGAGAGAGTACGGTCGATTCCCTTGACGGTGACCGTCCGTCCATCGACTTTCGCGATCAGGTCGGCGAGGTCGGTGGCGGACAAGTCGATGATGTCCAGGTCCAACGCCTCCTCCACGTTGTAAGACGCGGCCTCGAAAACGGTGCGTTCAAGCGCTTCAGAGTTGCGGTCGCGGTTCGTGGCAATCTCACGTAAGAAGGCGGCGGCATCCTGTGTTGCCTTTGTTTTTAATGTTTCGGGAAGGTCGTCTCCCTCCATTGTGACAGGAGCAGCAGCGCCGATGTTGGTCCCTGGAGACATGGCGGCGACGTGTCCGGCGGCCACGATGAAGGTGCCCGCGGAGGCGGCTCTAGCGCCCGATGGGGTCACGAAGACGGCGACCGGAACGGACGAATCGAGCAGCGCGCCCGCCATGTCGCGGGTGGAGTCGAAGCTCCCTCCGGGAGTATCGAGCTCGATTACGAGCAGAGACGCTCCCCTGCTCTCGGCGGTCTCGATCCAGCCATTGAGGATCCGGGCGGATGAAGGGTCGATCGCGCCATCGATACGGCCTGAGATGACAGTGCCCGAGCCGGTCGCAGACTGCGCCCCGACGATACCGCTCGCCATGGTGAGAGCCGCAAGCATCATGAGCAGCCCAAGGGCCGCTCGCCACGCTCGCGTATTTTCTGACGTGCCTTTCACTGCCACCCATTCGTCCGACGGTCGCCAGCCATGCGAGGCGGGAATCCCCTGCCCTGTCCGGCAACGCCTAACTATGATTATAGACGAGAAGTGGCATCTTCGCAGGGGACGATGACGGCGGCGGCTTCAGGAGTCGGGATCGAGCGCGGCTATTTCGCATCCCATGGCGGTGAAGAACTCGTCGTCAACGCAGGCGACCGGATATCCGGTCTCGATAGAGGTTGCCGCGACGATGGCGCTCTGCATAGCGGCGCCGACGTCGGAGTCGAGAGAGCGGGCGATTCTGCCGGCGGCGCGGGCGATCTTCGAGTCGAGGGCCAGCACTTCGGCGAGCTCAAGCAGGGCCATGAGCTGTATCTCCGCCTGGCGGTCCGGCGTGCGCCCAAGCAGGTCGGCGAGCGTAGCGGCGTTGATCACCGGCTTCGGATCGCCGGACGCGACGCGCTCCAGCCAGGCAGAGCCGACGTCGCCGGCCCACAGGCTCTCGATCACAGCCGTATCGAGTATGACGTTTGAACTCATCGCAAATCACCTGTGATTCTAATCTGCCCTGTTGCGGACCGCGTCGAGAACTATGGCGGAGGCCTCGGTTTGGGTCATCTCCACCGGCGATCCGACGGGCTGACGGCGCTGCATCGAGAGGTACTCGTCGTCCCAAACGGAGTGCGGCGGCGGCGGCGCGTCTTCCCTCTCGTCGTTCCTCCCCAGGGCGTCAGTCAGAGCGTTCTCCAAGAATATCCTGAGGGGTACTCGCATCTCGGCTGCCCTGGCCTTGGCGGCAAGGTAGAGGTCTTCTCGGATCTGCGCGTACAGTTGTCTGGTAGGCTCTGCGGTTCGTTGACGTGGCACGGCGCGCTCCTTGTCTGATGCTGTTCAGAGGATATTACCACATTGAACAATTACAATCAACGCTGCCGATGCTTCAATTGTTAACTATTGCCATAGCTACGGTGCAGTCGGTTCTTCAAGCGATATTCTACAATGCAGATATGGATTGAGTTGCAGGCTATACTGCCCGTGTGAGCGATATATTCATAGGAGATAGTGGCGGACGGTTTAGGGGCGGATCGGGACAGCATTTCGGTCCCGAGTTTCCAGCGGTGAGGGAACTTTCCTACAGACCTAACATTTCTGACACTTTTGACATTTCTGCCCCGGATCCAAAGCTGAGCGAGGGGTCACTTCAGCTAGGAATCATTCCTGTCATTCTTGTCATTTCCGCCCCGCTTTCTGTCATTTCTGCCCCCTTCGGCTGAGCCCAGGACAGAGTTGAGGACGTCGTCGTAGGCTGGCAAGCCGAGAGTCTTGTGATCTGGCTGTCAATCCTCGGCGTCATTGCCGTCAGTGTAGCACATCACGGAACTGGTGTACTAGGGCGGTGAGTGCTGTACTCCCCTGCCCTGCCGGGACACCTGGGGACAGTGTTAGTCTATAATGGCGCCATTGTGAAAATTGTAATTTCGCCGCAGACGTTCAAAGGCAGCATATCGGCACTGGACGCCGCGCAAGCGATGCGGTCGGGCGTGCTCAGGGTTGTCCCCGATGCGGAGACCGTTATCGTGCCGGTGGCGGACGGCGGCGACGGAACCCTGGAGACGCTCGTAGAGGGTTCAGGCGGGGAGATAAAGTCGGTCGAGGTGCAGGGGCCTCTGGGCGAACGAAACGAGGCATTGTGGGGCGCGATGGGTGACGGCGTCACGGCGATGATTGAGATGGCGCGGACGTCGGGGCTGGCGCTGGTGCCGCTGGACAGCAGAGATCCCCTGCACTCGACGACATACGGGCTGGGCGAGGCGATCCTCGCGGCGCTGGATGAAGGGTTCAGGCAGTTCATAGTAGGGATCGGCGGGAGCGCGACGAACGATGCGGGCGCGGGGATGGCGCAGGCGCTGGGCGTCAGGCTGCTCGACTCTGACGGCTCGGAGTTGGGACACGGCGGAGCGCCGCTCACAAACCTGGATAGAATCGACATCTCAGGCATCGATCCACGGGTGAATGAGTCTTCGTTTGCGGTCGCGTGCGACGTGACCAACCCGCTCACGGGGCCGGAGGGCGCATCGGCGGTGTATGGACCGCAAAAGGGCGCGACGCCGGAGATGGTGGAGCGTCTGGACAAAGCCCTCAGCCACTTGGCAGAGGTGGTCAGGAGGGATCTTCAGGTCGACGTCGAGCACGTCCAGGGTGCCGGGGCAGCAGGAGGTCTGGGCGGGGGGATGCTCGCGTTCCTGAACGCTGATCTCCGGCCGGGGGTTGACATCGTAATGGACGCGGTTGGGATCGACGAGGCGTTGGAAGGTGCGGACCTCGTGCTGGTCGGAGAGGGTGAAGTCGACTTCCAGACCGTGTACAACAAGGCCCCCATCGGAGTCGCCAAGCGGGCTTCGCGGCTCGACATTCCGGTGGTGGCTATCTCCGGAGGCCTAGGAGAGGGCTACAAGACGGTCCACGATCACGGTATAGACGCCGCAGTCGCGATACCGTCCGCGCCAATGAACCTGGATGAGTCATCAGAGCGCGCCTCAGAGCTGATCGCGAACGCGGCCGAGCAAGTGATGCGGCTTATCCGGGTGGGGGCGCGGGTATCAGGGAAGCGGTAGCTCTCCCCTACCCCACGAGTACCATGTGGACCTCGCCGGGGCCGTGGACGCCAGTGACGATCGTGTACTCGATGTCCGCCGTTCGGCTCGGACCGGTTATCAGGTTCATGTAGCTCCCGAAGTCGCCTCTGATGAAGTCGTCGCGCCGGAGCGTGAACAACTCATCCAGACTGGGGAGCACCTGTCCGCGCTCGACGATGGCCACGTGGACCGGCGGCAGTAGGGAGACCAGCCTGCTCACTCCGCGCCGGGGGATGATCACGCACGTTCCGGTCTCGGCGATGGCGTAGTCGACGCCGGTCACGCCGAGGTCCGAGGCCTCCATGACTGCCCGCAGCCTGGCGCGGACTGTCTCGTCGTCCGAGTCGGGACCATCACGATCCAGAGCGACGGGAACCATTGCTATACCAGCAGATCCGAATGCAGCTTCACTGATGGCCGAGCGGACGACGGGATGGAGCGAGTAAACGGCCGAGCGCGCCTCGATGTTCTGGGCGAGCTTCAGGATGTACTCTCCGGCGGCGCGGGCGTCCGCGGCACGGGTGACGTTCCACCCGGCGCCAGCGGCGATGTTGGAGAGCACGTCGAAGAGGTTGTCGGCGTCCCGTGAAGCGATCTCTGAGGCCCTTCGGACGCGGTGCTCAAGCTCGTCCAGAGGACCGGCGGAGGTGGGCGCGTCGGAGGTTAGACCTGAATCTTGTCGGCGGCCTAGCGCGCCGCGAATGGTCTGGAGGAACGCTTCGCGGTCGCTCACTGGTCTTTTAGCTCCTGCCAGCGGGAACGGAAGGGTCTTACCGCCTTTGGCAGCTCGCGGTGGTCTTTCCAGCCGGATACAGGTCCGGGCATCTTGGACGCAATCGGCCCGCCGAGCCTGGCTATGAGGTTGGCGGCCCGCATCGTCTTGTCAGTAGATGCCGCCGCTCTCCAGCCCTTCATGGCGATGCGCTCTCCGAGGTTCGACGGTCCCTTTTCATCTCCCTCTGTCAGCTCCTTGCGCAGATACAGCAGCATCCTGGGGATGTCTATCTTGACGGGGCACGCCTCCTTGCACGCTCCACAGAGGGTGGATGCATAGGGCAGATCCTTGCCGTCCGAGAGGCCCGTCAGCATCGGTGAGACGATGGCGCCGATCGGGCCGGGATAGACCCAGCCGTAGGCGTGTCCGCCGACCTTCCTGTACACGGGACAGGCGTTGAGACACGCGCCGCATCGCAGGCAGTTCAACGACTCGCGCAGGTCGGGATCGGCGAGAATGCGCGAGCGTCCGTTGTCCACGATTACCAGGTGGAACTCTTCCGGGCCGTCCTCCTCCTCGTCTTTTCGCGGGCCGGTAACGGTTGTTACATAGCTGGATAGCATCTGCCCGGTGGCAGAGCGGATCAGCAGCCGTAAGAATATGGCTAGGTCTTCTATTGACGGGACAACTTTCTCCATGCCAGAGATGGCGACGTGAACTTTGGGCATGGACGTACACATCCTCCCGTTGCCCTCGTTGGTGACGAGGGTTACGGTGCCTGTCTCGGCCACGAGGAAGTTGGCTCCGGTGACGCCCATCCCGGCGGTCATGAACTTGCCTCGGAGCTGCCTGCGCGCTTCACGGGTAAGGTCTTCGATGTCGTCATACGCGGGGGAGCCGAGCTTTTCCACGAACAGGTCGGACACCTCGCCCCGGGACTTGTGTATGGCGGGAGCTATGATGTGAAACGGAGTGTCGCCGGCCAACTGGACGATGTACTCGCCGAGGTCAGTCTCGACGGGTTCGATGCCCTCAGATTCGAGCCGCTCGTTCAGGCCCATCTCCTCGGAGAGCATCGACTTGCTCTTGATCACGAGATCAATATTCCGGCTCTTCGCCACGCCGATGACGTAGCTGGACGCCTCGGCGGCGTCTTTTGCGAAGAATACGTGCCCTCCGGCCTTCTCGACGTTTTGGGCGAGCAGATCCAGGTAGTAGTCCAGGTTTTCGATTACGTGGGCCTTGATCTGCCGACCGCGCTCCCTAAGCTCCTCCCAGCCTGAGGTAGCGGACGCTGCATCGATTCTGGCGCTGTGAAAACCGGAGTACAGGCCCGCAAGGTTGGCCTGAATCCTCTCGTCTGCAAGGGCCGCCGCCGAGCCTTCTTTGAAGTGTCTGGTCTTTGGTTCCATGCCTAGCGCACCGTGATACTTTCGGCGATCAACTCCGCGATATGGGCGGTCCTGACCGCGCTTCCCCGCTTCTGGAGTCCGCCTCTAATGTGCATCAGGCAGCTCGAATCGCAGGCCGTTACCACGTCGGCGCCCGACGCCTCGATGGCGTCCAGCTTGTCGCTCAGCATGGCCCCGGAGATATCGGGGTACTTGACCGAGAACGTCCCTCCGAATCCGCAGCAGACCTCGGACTGGAACAGATCCACCCGCTCGCAGTGGGCCAGCGTGTCGAGAAGCGCCCTGGGCTGGGTATCAATACCCAACTCGCGCTTGGCGTGGCAGGACTCGTGAAAGGCCACCTTGAAGGTTGGCGCGTCAAGCTCGGGCAGGCTACTCAGCGCCTCGATGCCGCACTGGCCCACCACGTACTCTGTGAACTCGTAGATATTAGGAGCCAGCAGGTCGGCCCTTCTCCGGTTGACGGGGTCGTCGCCAAAAAGCTGGCGGTAGTAGTGTCTGACCATCGCCGCGCAGGATCCGGATGGCATGATGACGGGCACCGTTCCGTCGTACTGGTCGAGAAATCGTCGGGCGAGGGGTTTCGCGTCGTTCCAGTAGCCTGTGTTGAATGCGGGCTGTCCGCAGCAGGTTTGGTCGGAGTTGAAGCTCACATCCACACCCAGCGCGCGCAGGACGCGAAGCGCGGCTTCGCCGGTCTCGGGGTAGAGGTTGTCGACGACGCAGGTGACGAACAACTCTACGCGCCGAGGACGGTTATCTCCACTCATTGGCCGGTGGAATCGGACTCCGAGCCTTCACAGGAGGAGTCCTTTGATGACGAATCCCGCGATCCAGGCGATCATGAACACACCGCCCGAAGCGAAGCGTCGGCCCTCGGTCTCTGCCCTCACTGGACCGGTCAGGTGCAGGTATGCGACGAATACGATCAGTCCCACGGCCACGAGCCATACGGAGGTCAGGTTCGCTCCAAAGGCGATTCCTATGGCGATTCCGACGACGGCCCAGGTGATCCAGGTGTCGAGCCGCTTCAGAAGGCCGGCGAGTCGGGATGATTGAAGTCGGGTTAGCAATGGGGGTCCTGATGAGGTTGTGGGGGGCTGAAGTCTGGTGGAAGGATACACTCGGCATGTTGAGGGATGCAACAAAGCGGAGATGATTGAGCCGCCAGTATGAGAGTACAGAGTAGCTCGTGATACCTTCACCGGCGTGGAGTGGTCATGACAGATTCGGCGTGTCTGCGCCGTTCTTGGGCCAGATCGTAGCTGGCTTGCCTGCGCATCCAGAAATCCGCGTTGCTCCATCCGATACTCTCCAGCGCCCGTGCGAGCGTGGGAGAAATCCCACATTGACCGCTCAGTAGCTGCGACAACGCGTGTTGGCTCACACCCAGATGCTCGGCGCACTCTGCAACAGTCCAGCCCATCGCCTCCATACTGTCTCGGACGCTTTCGCCGGGATGGCTTGGGTTGTTCAAGCTCATGATAACCCTCCCTCAGGCGATTCCCACGACGGCCCAGGTGATCCAGGTGTCGAGCCGCTTCAGAATGCCGGTGAGTCGTGATGATTGAAGTCGGGCGAGCAATTGAGATCCTAAACCATCAAGGTTGAATCGGCTCGGCATTGAAACCGGCCTGGATGAAGTTCCTGTCGAAAGCGTATGCGGTCTGAATCCCCGTTCCGTTCATGACAACGAACGAAACGCAGTCGGTCAACGAGTATCGCTTGTCGTGGTGTCTCCCGAAGTATCTCCAAGCCTCCAGCAGAAGCGACTCGTCAACGTGAACTAGATCGACAGACGGGCTATCCAGGAGTCTGTTTCCGATCGACACCGCCTTTGAGTGATAGCCTCTGGAGTTGAAGAAAGTAGCGGTCTCGTTCAGGACGTAAGAAGTGGTTACAAAGTCAGCCCGACTTCGCGCCAGTGTTCCAAGGCAGTCCCGTGATGCTGATCGTTAGCCAGTTCCAAGGCAAGTATGTAGCCTGTATCGAGAAACACCGTGGGCAAGATCAGGAGATCCTAGTAGATGTACCTGTCGTGATGCGTCGACGCATCACGGATCTCCAAGCTGTGGATCGGAGCACTGCCTAGTTCAAGGACAGGGTCTCTTGAACTAACCGGTTCAACCATAATGACCCCGTTTTGCTTCTGGATATCAACCTCCGCTACGCCCTGCAGAAGGTGCTTCGGTATAACCAGCCCGTGCTCTGTTACCTTGGTTCTCATCTGCGTCCTCTCGTTACGGGAGTGGGGGGATGCACTGTAACAGGATAACACACACCTACCCCTTCGCATATACCTGGAAGCGGTGGCGGTTGGTTTCAACGACGTAGAGGCGGTCCTGGTGGTCGAGTCGCACTGAGACGGGTCCCCAGAAGTAAGGCTCGGTCTGCGAGGAGATGAGGTACGGAGTGTTCAGGTGCTCGGGAAGGTCAGACTCCAGGTCGGAGGCCTGGCGTACTTCCCACTCTTCGGGGTTGGAGGAGAAGTAGTCCATGGCCCACTTGGAGACGGTGGCTTGGCCGCGCAGGATGGCGACGGACGCTCCGTCTTCATCGAAGACCTGGACTCGCTCGTTTCCCCAGTCCGCGACGTAGACGTAGCCCGATGAGTCTATCGCGACTCCGGAGGGGTGTTTGAGCTGCCCCTCGCCGCCGCCGGACGAGCCGATCGTCTTGAGGTGCGATCCATCCGCCGAGAACTTCTGAACACGATCGTTGCGCCAGTCGGCCACGAAGACCGATCCGTCCGGTCCGAGTCCGACACCCCAAGGGAGATCGAGCTGGCCATCCTCGGACCCACGCTCTCCCCAAGTGGCAATGAGGTCGCCGTCGGCAGTGAACCGCTGCATTCTGCCGTTTTCCTGGTCGGCGACTACGACGCTGCCGTCCCGGTCGACCGCGATTCCAGACGGTCCGTTGAACTGTCCGGGAGCCGTTCCCTGTTCGCCCCAGCAGGTGACGAATTCGCCGGAGGCGTCGTACACCGTGACGCGGTGGTTTTGCTCGTCCGTGATGTACAGCCTGCCGTCGCTACCGAACGCCATGGCTACCGGCCAGACGAACTGTCCATCGCCCTGTCCGTAACCTTTGCCGAACTCGAACAGGTAGTCTTCGTCCAGGTTGCACACGCCCACGCGGATCGCGGCAGCGCGGCCGGGGTCGCAGCGGTTGAGGACGTAAATGCGTCCGTCGGGTTGGAAGGCGATGTCGTATGGATTCGCGAACCCGCGCCCGTTGAAACCGTTGTTTACGATGCCGACGGTCTTGACGTAGTCGGTAGCGACAGCCGCCGTGTTCAACTGAGTGGTCACCTTGTCTGCCTCGCGTGAAGTGTCCGGGCTACGCCAACTGGTACTCTTTGGTGGACGCTATGAGGCGCAGTACGTTGGCAACGGTCTGGGTGGACTCCGAGTCCTCGAAGTCAACTTCGCCGAAGTTGTCTGCGAAGCCGACGATTGCGCTGCGAGTCTCGTCTCCGACATGCACCGGCCCCATCAGGTCCAGGCATCCATCCACGAGCTGCTCGGGCGACTGGCGGTGTCCGCCGTCGCGCGCGAGGCGGTCGGCGATCGCCCGCACACCAGGGTTGGAGGGGTCGCCAAGCTCACTGGCGGCGAAGTTGACGCGCTCCATGAGGGCGCCGCTGTCGATCCACTCGACTCCCTCGTGCCAGCCCTCGACCGTCGGGGGCTGGAGAAGCCCCTGTCCCATGAAGAACGCCTGGTTGGCGAGGTTGTGCACGCCGAGAGTGGGCTCCCGGTAGGAGCCGGCTATTCGAATCGACCCGACGACCGTCTCGACCGGCGCTTTGACGCGTGCGTAGCGGACGGCGTCGGACTTGAAGTAGTCGGAGTTGAACAGGGTTCGGAGCACGGAGCGTATCTCGTAGTCCGACTCGAAGTAGGAAGCCATCATCTGCTCGATGGCGGCCTCGCCCGCTTCGCCCACCTCGTCGGCTGCGAAGAACTGGTGCAGTCTGGTGCAGACGAACCTAGCTGTGGCGTCCTGCCTGCAGATTATGTCCACAACCTCGTCGCCGTTGAAGTTTCCCCGCTCTCCTAGGAACTCCTTCTCCTGGTCATCGTGGTCGTTCTCCCTATACTCGAAGTGCCAGGCAATTCTGCCGTAGGGCCAGATCGAGTCCTTCATGGCGCGCATGGACATGTACTCTGCGTTCTTGAGCGTCCACCCGGTAAAGGCGCGGGACGCCTCCTTGATGTCGTCCTCGGTGTAGTTGCCGATGCCCATGGCGAACAGCTCCAGCAGCTCCCTGCCGTAGTTCTCGTTGATAGCGCCGTTGTGGTTGTCGTTGTTGTCCAGCCAGATGATCATGGCCGGATCCTTCGACAGCTCGACAAGGATGTCCTTGAAGTTGCCGAACCCGAAGCGGCGGAACATGTCGATCTGGTTCAGCAGCGCGCGGGCCTGGTTGAGCTTGGAGTACCCGGTGGCGAACAAGCTGTGCCAGAACAGGGCCAGCTTCTCTTCGAGCGGATGGTCCGTGTTGATCATCCGATAGAGCCAGTTCGCTCCGGCGCCGTCTAGCTGTCGGAGCTCCGCCTGGTCTACGTGGTAGCGTCGGATCAGGTACTCGTCGATCACGCCGGTGTCGCCTGACGGGTGCAAGAGCCTCTCGACCACGTTTTCGTATCCGACCTCCAGGTTCTCTTCGATCTCCTCGCGCGTGGCGCCAAACCCGGCGCGTCGCATGAGGTGAGCCATCAGGTCTATGTCTGCGGTGGTGGCGGTGGTCATGTGGACCGGTCCTCCTTGGTAACTATCTCGGAACTTATCTGCCTCACCTCAATCCTCTCCCATCAAGGGAGAGGAGGAACAATTAGGCGGGCAGGAAATCGAACTGCTCGAAGCGCCCGTTGACGATCGGCTCGGCCTCGATGTGGAACCAGCGCTCCAAGAGCGTGGAGTAGGTCATTCTGAAGTCGTTGTTATAGTGGAGGTCGCCCTCGAGCTGCTTGTCGGGTTCGAGGGACGGGTACTCACCGTAGAGTCCGCCGTTGACCTCGCCGCCGATGACGAACGCGACGCCGCCTGAGCCGTGGTCCGAGCCTGAGCCGTTGTCCTTGATCCTGCGTCCGAACTCGGAGAAGACGAGGACTGCGACGCCGTTCTCGCGTCCGTGCTCTTTCAGGTCGTCGTAGAAGTCGGCGATTCCACCGGAAACCTCGTCCCATAGTCTCTTGTGGGAAATCAGCTCGCCGGAGTGGGTGTCGAAGCCTCCGTGCTGGGTGTAGTAGATGCGGGTTCCGAGGTCGGCGAACAGCACCTGGGCAATGCTCTTGAGGCTCTGCGCAATGCCATTCTCAGCGTACTCGATTGTGGACTCGTACTGAGCGGGGGCCGTCCTTAGGATGTCGGCGCCTTTGAGCGCGTCAGTACCGGTCTGTCCTAGGAAGTCCATCACGGCGTCCCTACCCTGCCCTCCGCCGTACATCTTGGCGAAGGCCTCGAGGGCGTA
>JAKZVY010000253.1:0-9797 GCA_047515825.1 Dehalococcoidia bacterium | reverse complement strand
GCGACCAGCAGCGAAGCCGCCAGCAGCGGCATCCGGCCGGCCAGGCCGCCGAGATCCGGGATGTGGCGCGTGTGCGCCCGCTCGTACACGTAGCCGACCAGCAGGAAAAGCAGCCCTGTGATCGTCCCGTGCGTGAACATCTGCAGGGACGCGCCCATCAGTCCGACCTCCGAAACGACACCTGCCACTCCGACCGCGGAGGACAGCCCCAGCAGCACGAAACCCATGTGACTTATCGAGCTGAACGCGATGAGGCGTTTCATGTCGGTCTGTCTCAGAACCACGGCGGCTCCGTAGATGATGTTGATCACGCCGAGCGCCGCGAGAAGCCACGACACATCTCTGAGCACGTCGGGGAACATTGCCGCCGACACCCGAAACATCCCGTAGGCGCCCATCTTCAACAACACCCCGGCGAGCATCACGCTCGCGGCGGTGGGCGCGTCGGTGTGGGCGTCGGGCAGCCAGGTATGAAGCGGCCAGATCGGCAGCTTGACCGCGAATGCGACGAACAGCAGCCAGAAGACCAGTGTGACCGGTATGACGCCTCTGTGCTCCAGCACGAGTGCGGGCATCTCCGACATGTCGAACGACCCGACGGTGAAGAACAGTATCAGTATGCCGACAAGCATGAACGCGCTGCCGAGGATCGTGAAGATCAGGAACTTCATGGCCGACTACTCCCGCCGTCCCGTACCCCATATCGATATGAGGAAGAACATCGGGATAAGCTCCAGCTCCCAGAACAGGAAGAACATCAGGAAGTCGAGCGCCGTGAACACGCCCATGACCGCTCCCTGGAGCGCGAGCAGCCAGACGAAATACTCCCGTACCCGGTGCTCAATGTTCCACGACGCCAGCACCGCGACCATGCCAAGCAGTCCGGTCAGCAGGACGAGCGGCGCGCTGAGACCGTCCACCGCCAGGAAGTATTCGACCTTCAGAGACTGGACTGGAATCCACTCGGTCGCCCTGTCAATAAGCTGATACTGCGCCGAGCCTTCCGACGTGTCGTACATCACGAAGATGGCGAAAGTCAGAACGAGTTCGACGACCGAAACGGCCGCCGCGAACAGCCTGACGTATGTCGCGCTCCGCCCGAACAGCACGATCAGGACCGCCGCGCCGAGTGGCAGAAACACAGCTAATGTCAGCCAGCCTTCAAACAATCCGTTCTTTCCTCTGGACTATCAGGAGAGATCCGCCTCGATCTGTTTTCATATCTACAAGAACCACAAATACAGTCCCATCATTACCAGGATGCCGACCGAAATCGCCGCCCCGTACTGCTGGAGCTGTCCGGTCTGGATCTGGCGGAGCGGTACTCCGACGTTGGCCCCGAACCACCCGACGGTGTTGACCACCTTGTCCACTACGTTCTTGTCGCCCCAGTCGAGTATCCGGGCGACTCCGTTGTAGAGCGCCCTGCGGACGATAACGTCCTCGTACAGCTCGTCGAAGTAGTATTTTCTGCTCAGAAGCGTGTACACGGCCTTCAGTCGTTCGCCGATGGCGTCCGCCGACCAGCTCTGGCGGTAGTAGACCATGTACGCGACCCCGATCCCTGCGACCGCGAAAACGCTGGAAATGACCGCTAGGACTATGTCGAACTCCGGCACGTGGACCTCCACCGGGCCCTTTCCCATGAAGTCTGCGAACCAGTGAATCGGCACCACCCCTAGGTTGGTGAGCGGGTTCGCGACAAAGCCGACTACCACGGCCAGTACGGCGAGTATCGCCATCGGCACGACCATGACCCACGGAGACTCGTGCAGACTCACGTGGCCCAGGTGGAGGTCTGAAGCGTCGTCCACGTCGTGCGACTCGGCTTCGGCTCCGCCCCTGAAGTCGCCGTCGAAGGTCATGAACAGCGCGCGGAACATGTAGAACGACGTCATGAACACCGCCGCGAGTCCGAGCGCGTACACGATCATCCCCACCGTCGATCCTTCGTGGAAGGCGTGGGCCAGTATCTCGTCCTTGCTCCAGAACCCGGCGGTCGGGAATATCCCTGCCAGCGCGAGGCTGCCTATCAGGAAGGTGAAGTACGTCCAGGGCATGACCCGTCTCAGGCCGCCCATGTATCTCATGTTGAAAGTCCCCGACGCGTGATTGACCGAGCCTGATCCGAGAAACAGCAGCGCCTTGAAGAAGGCGTGGGTGAACAGGTGAAAGATTGCGAACGCGTACGCGCCCATGCCCAGCGCCATCATCATGTACCCAAGCTGGCTGACCGTTGAGTACGCGAGCACGCGCTTTATGTCGTTCATCACCAGTCCCATCGACGCCGCGAAGATGGCCGTGAACGCGCCGACTATGGCGACGGCGGTCATCATCTCGTGCGATGCCTGGAACAGTGGGAAGAACCGTGCCACCAGGAAGACCCCCGCGGCGACCATCGTCGCGGCATGGATCAGCGCGCTGACCGGTGTCGGACCCTCCATCGCGTCCGGCAGCCAGGTGTGCAGCGGGAACTGGCCAGACTTGCCGACGGCTCCCGCGAATATCCCCGCGGCTATCCAGGTGGCGACGCCGCCAGCGATCAGCCCTACCTCGACCGCCTTGTAGAGGTCCGCGATGTCCAGTCCGTTGAGTCCCTCAGCCGCCAACGCGTTCTGGTTGAAGAACAGGTACAGGATCGCCAGCAGGAATCCGAGGTCTCCGACCCTGGTGACTATGAACGCCTTCTTGGCCGCATTCGCAGCGGAGGAGCGGTTGTACCAGAACCCGATCAGCAGGTAGGAGCACAGGCCTACCAGCTCCCAGAACACGAACACCTGGATGACGCTCGACGCCAGCACGAGGCCGACCATCGACGCGGTGAACAGCGACATGTACGCGAAGTACCTGGAATATGCCCGGTTGTCCTCTTCGCTCATGTAGCCGACTGAGTAGATCTGGATCATCAGGCTGACGCCCGTGACTACCACGAGCATCACGGCGGTCAGCGGGTCCATCAGTATTCCGACGTTGAACTCGAACTCGCCGACCGTCAGCCATCTGTGGTCCGGGAACTCGATGTGGCCGTGGTTGCTGATCGTGCTGAACAGCGCCGCCAGAGATACGACGAAAGCTATCCCGACCGCCGCGATAGTGATGAATCCGGCCGAGTTGCCGAGCCTGTCCCTCTGGGATGCGTGATGGGTTTCGCTGTGGTCCGACTCCGCGGGTACATCGGAGTCGACCGCCATGTCCAGAGTGGCCTCATCCGATTTCGAGCGCAGGTATGCCGCCGGCCACACGATGAAACCGATCAGCAGGAAAGACGCCAGCGGCGCGAACAGAGTCAGCCATACAACAGCTTCAGGGATCATCTAAAGCTTCCTCAGTATCTCGTCGGCCACGTGCTCCCTGCCTTTGGGAACATAGACCTTGAACGGCACGCGCTCGCCCCACTCCAGGATGTCTCCGACAGGTAGTATTTTGGTTGGAAGACCGTCCCCCTCCAGTACGTCCTTCCACATCTGGGCCATCATCAGGTTCGGGACTGTGCGGTACTCAACCCACATTCTGAGCCGCCTACTTGCTGAGCTGCGCCGCGTCGGTAACGAATATCGTCGACCTGCTGCGGTACACCGCTATGACGATGGCCAGTCCGAGCGCGACCTCAGCCGCCGCTATGGTGATAATAAAGATCGAAAACACCTGCCCAGTCAGCAGCATTCGAGCCATTTCGCCGCCTTCTCCGAGCGCCGCCGGAACCGTGTAGCGTGAGAACGCGACCGCGGCAAGATTCACCGCGTTGAACATCAGCTCGATAGACATCAGCACCGCGATGGCGTTTCGCTTGGAGAGTGCGCCGTACAGCCCAATGGAGAACAGTATCGACGACACTATCAGGAAGTTCTCTAGGCTCATGGCGCTAACCTTCCCGGATTAGCGCTATTGCGCCGATGATCGCCGCGAGCAGCACTACGGACGCCACCTCGAACGCGAGGACGAAGTCCTGCAACAGTAGGCGCGCTATCGAGGGAATCGTGTTAGAGAACACCACCTCGACCTGGTTCGCCGCCGCCCCACCTATCTCTCCGCTCTGTATGAGAGGATCGAGGATGTTCCAGTCGGTTCCGACGACCACGAACACGGCGACTCCGCCGAACAGCACGGCCAGCACCCCGACGGGGATTCTCAGAGAGTGCGCCGGGCTGCCACGTTCGACCTCGCCGGTCATAAGAATCGCGAAGATAATGAGTACCGAGATCGCGCCGATGTAGATGAGCACCTGCACCGCGGCTATGAACTCGGCTCTCAGCAGGATGAACATTCCGGCCACGGCGATGAAAGACCCGATCAGGAACAGCGCAGCCCTGAACAGATTGCGCATCTGCACGACCGCAATGGCCGACGCGATGCTGGACACCGCGAGCGCCCAGAACACGATGTCGACGATGAGGGAGCCTTCCGTCCCCTGTCCCAGGCTCATCTCTGGCCCCACCTGCCGCGCTGGTCTGCCAGCGTCGGCTTCTCGTGCCGGTGGACATCTCTCGAGTCTGCCTCGTCGCCCTCCAGGGGGTTGTACTCCTGCTTGTCCGCCAGTTGCGGCCTGAACCAGTGGCTTGGGCGCTTCGGCGACGCGACCAGTTGGGCCTTGTCTATTACCAAGTCGCGCCTGCTGTACCGGCCCTCCTCGAATCCACTTCCCATGTGGAGAGCGTCGTACGGGCAGGCCTCCACGCACAGACCGCAGAACATGCACCGGCCGATGTCGATGTCGAACACCTCCAGGAAGTACTTGTCCCCCTCCTGAAGGTCAGTCTTTGCGGGGTCGGTGACGATTCGGATTATTCCTAGAGGGCAGTACTTGGCGCACGAGGCGCATCCGGTGCACCGGTTCTCGTACCACGAGAACTCCTCACCCCTGAACCTGGGGTGCTGATACTGCCTGTCCTGGACCGAGGCCAGACCGACCATCGCCTTCACCGCCTGTCCGGGCCTGCTCAGGGCGAACGACAGAGGGTTCTGGTTGTTCAGCCTGGCGAGTCCCAGAAGGCCGATCTTGCGGTCCGGGTACTGGTGAACTGTGAACATGCGCCCGGGCGAGACCAGGTTCTTCATGGTCACGCCAAGACCCTTGATCAATGAGAGGCCATACATAATCTAATCAGTCTCCGCGTACATGTTTGCGAGCGGCGACGGGGTTGGAGTCCGCCTCTCTAGCGTCCGCTGACCGAGTACCTTGGCGGTCAGCACGATTCCGATTGCCGCGATCGCCCAGTTGACCGCCGCCATTCCCCACAGCGGTCCGGTTGCGATGGTGCCTGATTCATCCTGCAGGACCGCCACCTCGATGGCCACCGCGAATATGTTCACCAGCGATAGCGCGAACAGCCCCTTCCACGCGAATCCCATTATCTGGTCCACTCGCAGCCTCGGCCACGTGGCCCTCACCCATAGTAGCGCGAACACGACCAAGAAGGTCTTGAGGGCGAACCAGACCTGACCGGGAACGGGATCGAATCCCCGTGTTCCGCCCAGGAAGAGCGTCGTTATGATCATCGCGTTGATGATTGGGGCCATGAACTCCGCCAAGAACAGCAGCGCGAACTTTATGCCGCTGTACTCGGTGTTGTAGCCGGACCCTAGCTCCGACTCCGCCTCTATCTGGTCGAACGGCGTCCGGCTCATCTCCGCTGACGCCGCCGCGACGAATATCAGGAATCCCAGGGGCTGCACCAAAAGGAAGGGTACGGTCTGCGCTTCAACTATGTCGAATAGCGCCAGCGACCCCGCCATAATCAGCACGCCGACCACCCCGAGCGCCATCGGCACCTCGTAGCTGACCAGCATCGCGACACCGCGCATGGCCCCGAGCATCGCGTACTTATTGGCCGAACCCCATCCCGCCATGAAGATAGCTATCGTGTTGACCGATGTTATACCCAGCACGAACAGGACGCCGATGTTCAGATGGCCCAGGAAGCTGTCCGGTCCGAACGGTATCACCGAGGCGACTATCAGCGTCGGTACCAGCAGGGCGATGGGGGCGAACGTCATCACCCAGCGGTCGGCCTCGTCCGGAGTCGTGTCTTCCTTTGTGATAAGTTTGACCAGGTCGGCGATAGGCTGGAGAATTCCGAACGGCCCCCAGCGATTCGGACCGAGCCTGTTCTGAAACCTGCCAAGCGTCCTGCGCTCGAACCAGGTGTACACGGCGGTGGACATCACGAGGGCGTTGATGACGATCAGCGCCAGCGTTACGGACGCGACCATGAATGCTAACCAGCCCATACTTTCCGGGACAAAGCCGGCGACGAAGCCGTATATGCTCTTGAAGTCCAGGATGCCTGCGTACTGGACGTGGAAGCTCATCTGTCCACCTCGCCCAGAACTATGTCTATGGACCCGAACGTCGTTATCAGGTCGCCCATCTTGCCGCCGACCAGCATCTCGCGCAGCGGCGTGAGGTTGATGAACGACGGCGCTCTCACTTTGCAGCGGTAGGGCGATATGCCCCCGTCGCTGACGAGGTAGAAGCCCAGCTCACCCTTCGGACCCTCGACAGCGGAGTAGGCGTCGCCATCGGGAGCGCGTATGAAGAACGGCGCATACGCGCGGACCGGGCCGTTCGGGATCTGCTCGATGCACTGCTTGATGATCCGCACGCTCTCGCGCATCTCCTGAACCCGGACGGTGTAGCGGTCGAAGTTGTCGCCGTCCACGCCGATCGGGACGTCGAACTCGACCCGGTCGTATATCTCGTATGGATCGGCTTTCCTAAGGTCCCACTCGACCCCAGCCGCCCGGAGTATTGGCCCGCTTACCGAGTAGTCTATCGCCTGCTCGGCGGTCAGAGTCCCGACGCCGCGGGTACGGGTCAGGACGATCTCGTTGTTGGTTATCAGGTCCTCCAGCTCGTCGATAGACTTCGGAAGGTCTTCCACGATCCTGTCCAAAGCGGGCCAGAAGTCCTCCGGCGCGTCCTGCAAGATGCCGCCCGGTCGCATGTAGCTGAGTGTTATCCTCGCTCCGCAGAGCATCTCGAACAGGTCCAGGATGCGCTCCCGCTCTCTGAAGCAGTACATCAGAGGCGTCGCGAAGGCTCCCAGGTCGTTCAGAAGGAAGCCGGTCGCCATCATGTGGCTGGCTATGCGCTGAAGCTCCGCGCTGATGACCCGGATGTACTGCGCGCGTTCGGGGACTTCTATATCCGCCAGCTTTTCGACCGCTCTGACGTAGGCCAGATTGTTAGACATGCTCGCGACGTAGTCCATCCTGTCGGTCAGCGTAACGATCTGGACGTAGGTCCTCGACTCGGCCAGCTTCTCCGAGCCGCGATGCAGATAGCCGAAGACCGGCTCGACGTCCAGGACGACTTCGCCGTCGAATGTGACCCGAAGCCTGAACACCCCATGCGTGCTGGGGTGCTGCGGTCCCAGGTTTATAGTGACTGGCTCGGTCTTGATGGTCATACTATGCAAACAGCCCTTGTTCAACATCCCATAGGGGCGACTCGCGAGTCGCCCTTGCACGGCTTTACAAGAAATCTTTTCTGAGCGGGTGCCCGGGGAAGCCCTCCCACAGCATCACTCGCTTCATGTTCGGGTGACCGTCGAACCTGATGCCCATCAGATCCCACACTTCGCGCTCCTGCAGGTCTGCGCCTTTCCAGACGCTCCACACCGAGGACACCACGGGGTCCTCTCTGCCCGCTACTCTTGACTTTACGACAAGGCTGCTGTTCCGCCTCAGCGACAGCAGATGGTACACCATCTCGAAGTACTCGACGTAGTCCACGGCGGACAGCGCGTTCAGATACGAAAAGTCCAGGCCCTCGCCGCTCTTGAGATGCCGCGCCACGTCCAGAATGTGCTCCGGCAGAACCCAGACATCCGTCTGGTTGTACTCGACGGCGGCCCCGGGGATCACTTCGTTAATGCTGGCCGCCGCGGCTTCGCCAGAGTGTGCCCAAGTCATTGCGGGGGTTACTTCTTTCCCTGCTGGATCGAGTAGCGCTTGATCTTCTCGTGCAGCTGCATGATTCCGTATAGGAGCGCATCTGGACGCGGAGGGCAGCCGGGAACGTACACGTCAACCGGGATGATATGGTTCACTCCCGGCACCACGCTGTAAGAGCCGTAGTAGGGGCCGCCGCTGGTGGCGCACACGCCCATCGAGATTACCCACTTCGGGTCCGCCATCTGCTGGTACACCCGCTCGATTGCGGGCGCCATCTTCCACGTCACCGTGCCCGCGATGATTATCAGGTCCGCCTGTCTAGGAGACGGCCTGAAGACTTCCATGCCGAATCTGGATATGTCGAACCTGGACATCGCGCTCGCCATCATCTCGAAGGCGCAGCAGGCGAGGCCGAACGACAGCGGCCAGACCGCCGACTTCCGTCCCCAGTTGATCAGCGCGTCGATGGACGTGACGGCGATGTTGCGGTCGAACTCTTCGGGCACCTCCAGCAGCGGCTCGGCGAGCGCCTCGGTATGTGTGGACTTCAGGTGGTTGACGTACGCGCCCTCGTCCCTGTCAAGCTTCCAGGTCGTTTCGTGAAGCTTGAGGTCCAGTCCGAGGCCTCCGTTAGAATCTTGGTTCATAGTTCAGCTCCACTCCAAAGAACCCTTGCGCCAGGCATACAGCCACCCGACGACCAGGATCGCCACGAATACAAGCATCTCCACCAGAACGACCGCGCCGAACTGGGCCGACATCAGCCCGAAGCTGGCCGCCCACGGGAACAGGAACACCACCTCGACGTCGAAGACGACGAAGATCAGCGCGAAGGTGTAGAACCTGAAATTGAACTGGCTCCAGCGACCTGACAGCGTCTCGAAGCCGCACTCGTAGATAGCCTTCTTGATCGGGTCGGGGGCGTAGGGCCTGATCTTCAAGAGAGAAAGAGCCCAGCTTGCTACTAGCATCCCCACCGGGACAACCGCGGCAACGGCGACGAATATCGCGATAAGTGCGTACTGCCGGAAGTACTCGTCAAGCATGTCGGCAGCGACGCCTCCTAGGGTCCGGGCCAGGGTCGTCACGCGACTGGGCGGCTATGCCCTCGACGCACCCGGAACAGGTTCAATTTCCAGCCGAAATATAGCACGGAGCAACAAAACCTGCAAGTGAAAAAAGTTACAAACTACTTTCCTCCAGTTTTCTGGCAAACATGCCCGGCGCCAACGCGCCCACTCGCCTGCCTACTCCCTGGCGTCCAACCGGCTCAGATTCCCGGGCCAGTCAAGGATAGGCCCGTCCGCTGTCACCAGCGTGTGACCCTCCAGGGCCGTCGCAACGATCAGGCGGTCAGCGGGATCGCCGTGCATGTTTGGAAGAAGGCTGGCGCGGGCTGCTATCTCTCCATTGATGGGAATCTCGATCAGCCCATGTCGCAGGAGGTCGCCGCACCAGTCCTTCAGGTCTAGGCGAAAATCGAGTTGTCCCTTCTGGACTCTCATGCCTACTTCCCAGAAGGATATGGCTGAAACTGCGGCGTCACCTTCCCGTAACGCATACTCGAACGTACGGCGAGTCTGTGGTCCCATCCTCCAGTCATCCTGCTCTTGCCACAGAAGGACATGAGTGTCGATGAGTATCAAAACAGGTCTTCCCTTTGACCATCGCGGTCATACCACTCGGCAGGCATGGAAGAGACGATGTCTCCGAGGGTTCGTATGTTGTCTCGGTTCCGTCCAAATAGCAGCTTTGGCTTCTGGCGGTACGGCGTCAGCTTCGACACGGGCTTGCCGTTCTTTGTGATCACGATCTCCTCTCCGCTCTCCGCCACCTCGTCCATTAGCTTCAGGCATCTCGCCTTGAACTCGGACGCCTTGATCGTTCGCTCTGTTCTGGCA
>JAKZVY010000252.1:0-4164 GCA_047515825.1 Dehalococcoidia bacterium | reverse complement strand
GCCCACAGGCGCGCCTCTCCCCTGCCCTCCCCCTACCCCTCCTCTAGTAGAGAGTAGGTTGTAGGGGTGTAGAGCGTAGCAACAGATGATGTCACGAACAAAATCAGGCGGTTCTGTCCCATCAAACTGTAGTGATCGTCCCCTCTAACTGAGGTTGTTGTCCCATCAGACTGTATTTCGTGTCCCATCAGTCCGACATGAATGTCCCATCAGTCTGGCATGAGCGTCCCATCAAACTGTAGTGGGCGTCCCATCAAACTGTAGTTAGCCTTCAGCCTTTTGGCTCGTCATGCGGCGGTAGGATGCGGCGCCCGTCAATGCGTAGTTCGCCGTATTCTTCCAGATGCTCCAGTGCCGCCCATGCCCTGCGTGCCAACTCACGGCGGTTCGACTTCTGGCTGCTTGGGTATGCCAGCTCTATCGCATCATTGTCTGCGAGTGGTTCGTAGGGTTCGGGACCAGTCTTCCGCAGCCATCGGCCATCCTTCGTAGGCGCGTGGGTCCGCCCGGGTTCATGCCACAGGAACGACAGCCCCAGCAATGCTCTGTAGGCCGGAGCGCTCTCCGCGCCCCACTGGTCGAGCCTGAGGGGCAGCTCCACCCCTCCCTCGACCTCCGGCGGGATGTCGAGTACGACGTGGATAGGCATGTTCAGGTCGATACGCCCGAAGTTCTCGCTAATTCGCAGCAGGTGGTGGTAGCGGCCGTAGCCGGTCTGGGGTTCGAGGATCGGGATCCGTCCGTCTTGGTTGATGACCTGGATGGCCGCCCTGATGCGTGGCCACATCTCCCCCACCGAGGGCGCGCGCCTTCGTCTGCCGTCCAGCCGCTCCGGTGGATAGAGTGCGTCCCGAAGGTCCCGGAGAGTGATCTTGTAGGACACGAACCGTTCGCCATGTCGCACGAAGGCCGAGGGAGCCGCTGCAAGCTTCACGAGCATGCGGGCGGGAATCGGGGCCGCTCCCCTACCCCCACGAGCCTCGCCGGCTTCCACACCAAGATCGTAAAGGTTGACCGGCAGAGCCGGAATACGCCCGGGTGATCGACTATCCTCGAATCCTGGCAACGCGATCGGCATGCCCTCGCTGTCTGAGCCAATGTATGCAGGAGTCAGATATAGCTTGTCCGTTCCTGAATTCAGGTCCCTGCGCATCGCCAGACGCGGCATGATGGAGTCTGCACGGAGGTTGCCGTCGGCGTCCCGGACGGCCTGCACCTCCAGGGGGCCAGACTGCCAGGCGCTGATGAGAGGCGCGAGTGGGTGTTTTATGCCTGCCTTCGAGTCTCTCTCGGCGGCCTCCTCCCAGACTAGGTGGGCGAGCTCCGAGATACTGCCACCGCTCTCTATGGTGGCGTCGTCGCCGGGGTCCAGCGCCTGCCACCGGTGGAAGAACTCTTCGCGGGCCTCAGAACCCCAGGCGGTTGTCGTGATGAGGTCGTCGAGCTGCCTGAATGTTGGATATTTGCTCGGCGGGCATTGTCCCTCGTTGCCGTTGGCCTTCCAGACGGCCTCCGTGAGATTGCGCAGGGCACCCAGGCTGGTGCTGGTGGTCATCGGCTTCCTCCGGTTCCCGGACCCCGACCCGTATCCGCCAGGTCTTCTCGCAGATCTGCTATCTCGAAACCATCGGCCTCGAAGTCCGCATTAAAAGCCAGTGCCGTGTTCACCGCATACAGTCTCATAACGACGCAGTTCATGCAGTCCACGAGGCTCAGGCCACGTTGGTTACGAGTCTGCAACAGCTTGACAGCCTCGGCGTGGTCCGCCGGAGACACCCAGTGAACTGTGAAACGCTCCGCGTCCGACAGAAATGTCATGCTGCTCTCTGGTCCGAGCCGGCTCTTCAGAAGCGCTGCTGACTCCACGAGGACGTAGTTGTGAGTCAGCAGCAAGTGACCTTCCGACATCATGGCCTCAAGTGAAGCTACTGCCTCGGTATGGTGAGAGTCCCTAGTGTCAGCGAGGGCCAGCACTGCGGAGGTATCGAGAAATATCACCTGACGAAATCCTGTGAAAGCGCCTCATCATGGAGCTCCGACAGAGGGCTCGGGCCTCCTGGCTTGGACCTCCCGGAGGCGATGAAGTTGAACCCGTCCGGTCCCGAGGCAGACCTACCGGTGGGCGCCAGATACTGAGTCAGCGCCTCCCTGACGACTGCGGCCAGCGACTTGTTCTCCGCATAGGCCCTCTGCTTCGCCAGTGTGTGGGTCGTCTCGTCGAGCTGTATCTGCGTTCGGATCATCGTGCTGTTCCCTCCCGGTTACAGCATACCACCATTGAGGCAGTGACGCACTTGGGGGTCTTCCGGATTCTCCAGCTGCCCGCGGCACCGGGCAGCTGGAGAATCGCCTTGCCCGACGGAATCGCATGTGACGGCCTGTCACAAATCCGTAACTCCGTGTCACCATATGGTTACAGGCTGCATGACTCACTGCCTGCCATTACGGCGCTTTTGCGTGACTTTGTTGAACAGTTACCTGGTTGCAACGGCCCAGATGTCCAGAGCGCCTCAATGTTACATGGGCGTCACTACCTGTTATTAAGGCGTAACCTGCCCGGCCGGGCCGATGCTGGCAGTCACGCGAGTGTGACCACGTGTGACTCGGTTGTGACCTGCGGACTCGGACTCCCCCACCAGTAGTCACATAGGCGTCACCACGGGTCACCGAACCGTAACCATGCGAAGCCCATGAACGGAAGACACTGAAACTGCTATACAGAGCGGAGTCCTAGTAGTACCGTCAGGACAGGATATCTGCGCTGATGGATACGCGGCGTTACGGGAGAGTAACCAAGTGGGAAGGAAGATGCTAGCTTGCCGATTGCCAGAGTCCTGGGACACGCGGGCACGGTCGGCATTCGAAAAATCCGGGGTCGAAACCATTTCGGAGTGGGTAGGGTCGTTGGTGAAGACGGAGGTCGTCAGGGTGGAGGCGGGGGAGGTTGCGAGGGAGGGTGAGAACGGACACTTGCCAGCTGAAATCAGGCTGGTTGCGGCAGAGACGGAGATCAAAGGGCTTCAGGCGCTTGTCGCGTCCCACCGCGAGCGAATCACGGAGGCGCAGATGCACGCGCTCGACCTGAAGTCCGAAAACGACCGGCTTCATCAACACCTGGAGGAGGCCCACGCTAACGTCCAACGCGTGACGCTCATGCTGCCTGCGCCGAGGGATGAGGGCGAGGGCGGCGGGTGGCGATGGTGGCCTTTCGGCAAGGCTCGTGCGAGCTTCGGTTCGTAGCCCACGTGGCTGTTCAGGCCTCCTCAGCGGAGTTCGTCGCTGAGGTTGTCGGACGTGTCGCTTGGCCTCACGGCCTCTGTCCATCCGGCACTTTGTCGCCGTGGTAGTGCCGAAGTGCGTCGTCGAACCGACACGGGGACAATCCCACCGGATTTTAAGCCCGGCGCGTCTACATTTCCGCCACTCCGGCACGTGTGAGTGCTCCAGTGGAGCAGAGCCAGCAACTCAGGCCGCGTCCCCGTAATTCCGGGCTCTATTTGAACTGATGGCGTGGGTAGAGGTACCCACAGCCCAGTCCGGCGCCTGAGGCTCGCTCAGCACGTCGCTCTCGCGGTCCAGAAAGATTATCGGCGGTTTCGGACCTAGGTCCTCTTCGCGCACTCGAGAATCAGCACGGCCCTGTCCTCGGTCATTTCAGAGGGCCGGCTTTCGGCGGGTACTGGTACTCGAGGCTCCAGAGGTTTCGGACAGCGTTCCTCCAATCGGTGCGGCCTGAAGTCCGGGACACGCCCTTGGGTGTCTGACTGGCGAAGAGCAACGCGCAGTCGTTTCTGCGTCCCCATGCGTCCCAGCTCGACAGGAAGGCCCGCACGCGGCCTCTCACGTTCTCGTCGCCGGCGAGAGGCCGCGGTAAGCGGGTCTATGACCAGCAGCCTGGCCTCGACGCTCTCGGCGAAGTGCCGCAGCTTCTCACCGGCCGTCGTCAGGGACGCGATGCTGGACACATGACCGCTGCGCAGTGGCGCCCAGAGCGGTCCGTGGTCGGCCATATGTCCACGAATTTGATCCTGCCGCCGGTGGCTGCGTGCATTCCCATCGCCGCGAGACGGCGGTCGAACTCGTCGAGGTCGTCCTCCCAGGTGGCGATTACGACATTGGCAGGGCGGCCTATCTGCATTCAAGGATTGTTGGCTCGGTTCTCGA
>JAKZVY010000251.1:0-3513 GCA_047515825.1 Dehalococcoidia bacterium | reverse complement strand
CCTCGACCCCAGGCTCAGGGGCGGCGAATAAGCTCCGGCCCCCGAAGGGCGCGCAACCTGTCATTCTGAGCGCGGCTCTTTCCTGAGCTGAGCCTGCCCTGAGCACGGTCGAAGGGTCGAAGGGAGCCGAAGCCGGTCTGTATAATACTGACCAGCCTTTAGCGGCAAATCCCCGATGGACAGAATGGGATGACGGTTCAGAGCGCGAACCCAAGGGTCGGAGTAGCCGTCGTGGCGGCCGGCCAAAGCAGTCGGATGCGTGGAGTCGACAAGACGTTCGCCACCATAGCAGGCCGTCCGCTGCTGGCCCATTCTCTGGAGACGTTCGACCGCTCCCCATCGGTGCACTCCATATCTGTCGCGGCCTCCGCGAGCAGGGTCGAAACAGTCCGGGAGATGGTCCGGGAGTATGGACTTGTAAAGGTCGTCTGCGTAGTTGAGGGCGGAGCAAGACGGCAGGACTCCGTGCTGAATGCCGTTCGGGCGCTTGGCAACATGGACATCGTGCTGATTCATGACGGCGCTCGGCCTTTCATGGACCAGCCCACCATCGAGCGGGCGGTGGCGGCAGCGAGCGAGTGGGGAGCCGCGAGCGCGGCGGTCCCGGTCAAGGACACGATCAAAGTTGTAGATAGCGACCTGTCGGTGGTCAACACCCCTTTGCGCGACCATCTATGGGCCGCTCAGACGCCCCAGGCATTTCGCCTTGATATCCTGCTGCGCGCGCACTCCGAAGTCAGCCGCGACGTCACCGACGACGCGGCGATGGTCGAGGCTATAGGTCACCCCGTGAAGCTGTTTATGGGGTCGTACCTGAATCTCAAGGTGACGACGCCGGAAGACCTGCTGTTTGCGGAAGCCATCGCGGGCATGGCGGAGATGAAGGAGATCCAATCTTGAACGTCAGGACGGGGATTGGCGTCGACGTTCACCCTCTGGTCGAGGGACGGCCGCTTGTCTTGAGTGGCGTCACGATACCGTTCGATCGCGGCCTGGATGGGCACAGCGACGGAGACGTGGTGGCGCACGCCGTAATCGACGCCTGTCTCGGCGCGGCCAACCTGGGAGACATCGGCGCCTACTTCCCGTCGTCAGATCCGCGCTACGCCGGGATTCGCAGCATGGTCCTTGTGTCGGAGACCGTGCGGATGCTTTCGGATGGACTGTGGCGGCTGGAATATGTTGATGCTACAATACTCGCCGAAAGTCCCACTCTCAGACCTCATATCGGCGACATGCGAAATGGGCTGGCCGCGGCCCTGAGCGTCGAGCCGGAGGTGGTCAGTCTCAAGGCGACGACTACCGACCATCTGGGGTTTGTGGGCCGCCAGGAAGGTATCTGCTGCATCGCGGTCGTCACTATCTTCAAAGAATGAGACTCTACGACACCCTCACAGGCCGCGTCCTCGACTTCGAATCCCCCAACGGCCGGGTCGGGATGTACGTCTGTGGGATAACGCCCTACTCATCGTCCCACATCGGCCACGCGATGTCGGCGGTCGCGTTCGACGTCGTCAGGCGTTATCTGGAGTATCGCGGATACGAGGTGCGTCACGTCCAGAACTTCACCGACATCGACGACAAGATGATAGACGCGGCGCGCAAGCGAAACATCGATGTGTCCGAGCTGGCGGGCGTGAATATCAGGGAGTACATCGACGCGATGAGCGCCCTGAACGTGATCCCGGCCCACGAATACCCGAGGGCCACCCAGGAGATAGACAAGATCGTCGAGATCATCGGCGGTCTCATAACTAAGGGATACGCCTATGCCGTCGAAGGTGACGTGTACTTCAGGGTCAGGCGCTTTGACGACTACGGCAAGCTGAGCCACCGGAGCGTGGACGACCTGCAGGCCGGAGCGCGGGTCGAGATCGACGAGAGAAAAGAGGACGTGCTCGACTTCGCGCTGTGGAAGTCGCAGAAGCCCGGAGAGCCCGCGTGGGACAGCCCGTGGGGGAAAGGCAGACCGGGCTGGCACATAGAGTGCAGCGCGATGTCGATCAAGTACCTGGGAGAGACTATCGACATACATGGTGGCGGTGAAGACCTCGTGTTCCCGCACCACGAAAACGAGCTGGCGCAGTCCGAGTCGTTCACTCACCGGAGTCCGTTCGCGCGATACTGGCTTCACAACGGGATGCTTCGTCTCGGCTCCGAGAAGATGAGCAAGTCGCTCGGCAACATAATCTCGCTCCCCGAGGCGCTCGACCTGTACGACCCCGAGGCGCTGCGGCTGTTCTTTCTGAGCTCGCACTACAGGTCGCCCCTGTTCTACAGCGAGGAGACCGTCCGGGGACAGGAGCGGGCAATCCAGCGTCTGCGCCAGGCGGTCAGCGCGGAGTCCACGGGCGCCGGTCCTCCGGTGGACCCAACGAAGTTCAAAGAGCGCTTCATCGAGGCGATGGGAGACGATTTGAACACGCCGCGAGCGTTGGCGGCGCTGTTCGATCTTGCCCGGGAGATCAACAGGGGACGTGAGAGGGGCGCGGACATGAAGCCGGCCCAGGAGACGCTGGCGGAACTGGCCGGAGTGCTCGGTCTGACGCTGGAAGAGCCGTCCTCTAACGCCGAAGCCGCGCCGTTCATCCAGATGCTCATAGACGTCAGGGTCGAGTTGCGCTCGGCGCGACAGTTCCAGCTCGCCGACAAGATCCGAGATCAGCTAACCGAGCTTGGCGTCACGATCGAAGACAGTCCATCCGGCACAAAGTGGCGCATGGGCTGAAGGGCGACCACCGTTAATCAGTGATACACAGCCTCCGCGGCAGTATCCTCGACCACCAAGGAGTGCCCCACTGCACGCAGGGCCTTTTCAATCTGACTGATGTGGGATCGGCGCATGGGGTCTAGGAGTCGCTCGACGGCCTTCTCTTGTAGGCCCAATTGGGCTGCCAAGTCGACATTGGTGATGCTTTGCTTGCGCATGGCAGTGTAAAGGGTCAACTTTGCCGCGACGAGGAGCGACACCGGTATCAACACCTGACCATCGGCCAAAGGACTCGGGACCGGTATGTCTTCGCGGTTGTCCACGTAAAAGCTCAGGGCGACACCCAGGCAGTCCTCTGCCATCTCCAGGGCTTCTTGCCAAGACCATCCGCCGGTGTTGGCTCCGTAAACATCAGGGAAGGTAACCACGTAGGCCTCTCTTCCCGTTGTCCTTTCCTCTTCCTCGTCCCGAACGATGTTACAAGGGAAAGCATATCGCATGACTCAAAACCTCATTCTGTTGATGCCCAAGTCCTTCAGCATGTTAGCAGGGGTGCCTTTGGGGATCTCACCGTGCTGGACTGTAGTCCAAAGCCCGCCAAGTCGAACCTCCCCATGACTGCCCTTACCCTTCGCAGGGTCGAATCCGAACTCCAGACTATTATCGCGGGCGTATCGCCGGGCTCGCCTTACGAATTCCCTACCGTTCATAAGTCCACTGCCGCACAAACACATGCGATTGGCAAGCGTATGATGTCAGTATAACCTCGATGTGAGAGAGGTCAAAGTAACTGACTTCACAGC
>JAKZVY010000250.1:0-8580 GCA_047515825.1 Dehalococcoidia bacterium | reverse complement strand
GCGTGGTAGCATCTATTGGGTGCTCCTTTTCTGGGGTCGGTTTGCTGTTTCAAAACCATTATCCCAGATTCACAGGAACACCCTCTTGCCGCTTCAGGACACTGACCCGACGCCCTCCTTCGGTGGATTCGGGCTAAGCCCACGGTAACGCCCACGCCTGAGCCTACGGCGACTCTCACGCCAGCGCCCGCCGCGACTCCGACACCTGAGCCTACAATGACGCCAACACCAAGACCCACCGCAACACTCACGCCAGTGCCTACGGCGACACCTGAGCTTACGGCGACACCTGAGCCTACAGCGATGCCAGTGCCCACCGCAACGCCAACACCAGCCCCGTCCAAAGCGCACACCGGAGACAGAGGGTTCCCGCAGTGGGCGATGGTGGTCATCATAATCGTGGTGATCGGACTTGCCGGAGGAGCCTTCCTCTTAGCGAGGATGCGGCGTAGAACTGGTCATCGCCTGCTATCTTCTTGATCAGCGTACCGCCGTCAAACCTATATGCGTCTAACGGTTCGTTGGCTACGGGGTGGAGAGTAGCGGGTTACGGTCATGATAATGTCCGACACAACCCCAAAGTAAATGGAATCTCATTATGGTGAACCCGCATGTCGGCACATGCGGTTGACTCAGGGCACTTCCCGGCCCCACAATGTAACGGATTTGTGAAATCTGTCGCAGACCCTAGCCCTGCTGGCGTATCAGATATGATTCTTATTAGATTACTACCAGCTTTAGCCAAGCCAATGGCCATGCTGACCGCCGTTCTGCTGGCGGTGGCGGTAGGGATCGCGCACGCTCAGACGGACGAGGGGTTCGACCAGCTCTTCAACACAGTGGCGGGTCCGTTCGACATCGCGGTGAGCCTAGTGCCGCCCGCGCCGCAGGTGGGCTTCGTCAATGTGGCCCTCAAGCCAAGTCTGGCCGGAACCGGCGAAGCCGTCACGGACGCGAGGGTCCTGCTGGTCGCCGAGGAAGAGCTTGGGAGTCCGGTGTTCGAGGTGGTCGCTGTGAACACGCCGGACAGCCCGAGAGTGTACCGGGCGAACATGAAGTTCGAGGAGGCGGGCAACTGGGTGCTGCACGTGCAGTTGGACAGCACATCACACGGACAGGCAGACTTTCGGGCGCCTGTTGTGGTGCTTCCCCAACCCATCAAGCCGGGGGCTGAGGGCGGATGGGTGTTCCTGGGAGTCTTTATAGTGCTCTTGGCAGGCGGGCTGTACGCCGTCAGATCTATCAGGAAGGCCCAGGCGTCTCAGCAGCAGGCGCATCCGTGATCTCGACTATATGAAACACGCCGCCGTCCTCACGGTACGAAACGACCACACCGTGGCCCAGCACCATGTGCTCTCTGATGTGACTGGGCGTGAAGTGAGAAAACCTGCGTCCGACCGAATGGAACTCCATCACCGTCCCCGACTCGTCGACCACTTTGATCGACTCGAAGTCCAGCAGCGACCTTGGAGCGAACTCCATGATGAATCCGGAGAAGACCGACGGCGGTGTCGTCTGCTCGTCGGAGTCGTCTGTACAGGCCACCGCTGCGATGGTCAAAGTCAGTAGAATGGTTGAAACTATTCTAATACAATGATTGAATGGAAACTGAACCCGTTTCACGTTGAATGTCTCTGGGGACTAATCTACCGTCTTACGTACCGCTAGCCTGGGGCAAGAGTAACATGCGGAGATTGTTGATATTAACTGTGCTAGCCGCGATGGCGGCTCTGTCCGGTATGGTCGGATTGGCTCTGCCTGCGCAAGCGCAGGAGTCCTCCGCCGGCCTGACCGTCGTCGCAATAGACCGGCAGTCCATCTCCTCCAACCCGGCGAATGTCCATCTCGCCCAATCATTCCTGAATCTTCTGTTCCACCTGAGGGAGCGAGAGACCTTCACCTTTGTGTTCATCGACGACTTCGACACGACGTACGGGCCTGTCACGACAGGCGCGGAAGAGTTCATAGACGTCATCACTCAGGTCGAAGAGATGATAGCCTCTGATCCGCCGTTCCAGCCGATCGACATGACCTCCCTGCTCGCCCAGATGAACAACTACCTCCAAGGACTGAGCGCGCCGACCGAATCAGAGATCATCATACTCACCGGAGGCCAGGCGTCTACAGACGTGAAAGCGGTCTCTGATAGGATTGGTCCGACTATAGATCTCTTTACCCAGTCGGGCTGGGAGATCATTTCCATAACGGCTCCCGGCACCGATCCCGGTTTGAAATCGGTGCTGGACGAGATCAGCATGGAAACCGGAGGGGAGTCCTTTGACCTCTCCGTCCCCGAGGGATACGAGACGATAGCGGACCGCATTCTCCGGCGCGATGGCAGTGGCTCTATCGCCAATCTGGGCCGGTCCATAATCGACGACGATAGCGTGTTTGATGTCCCCGTTGACATCGCACCCGGAACGAGCGAGCTGAACATGGTCTTCTTCAGAGAGCTCCCCGTTACCGTGTTCAGGCTCACGAACCCCGACGGATTCGAGTCGTCAGCGGGCGACAGGACATCGTCGACGATCACCGAGTTCCACCATGTCGTTATCTGGGAGTTGGTAGACCCTGTCCCGGGCCGTTGGAACCTGGAAGTCCGCGGAGCCCAGGGGCACTTCTCCGCAAACGCGCACTATACCAACAGATACGGCATCGAGTTTCAGTCGTCCGGGGCTGCTCCTCTGGGACAGCCGATCAACATCGTCGCCATGGTGACCGACAATGGCCAGAGGGCTCCGGTGGACGCCATGCTGACAGCATCTATCACCGACCCGTCCGGCACATCCATTCTCCACGACCTCAACGACGAGGGACGTGACGGAGACGCCGCCGCGTCCGACGGGTTCTTCTCGGCCACTATTCCTCCCGTCAACACCGAAGGCACCTACGGCGTTGAGCTTCAGATGGCCTGGCCCGACATTGCGTACACGATCACAACCCTGTCCTCATTCGAGGCCCAGAGCTTCCCGATCGTGTCGGTCACGCCGGAGGCTCCCGACATTCTCGAACCCGGAGCTCGGACAAAGATCGCGACTCTGTTCGTGAACATCGAGGGACAGCCGTACTCGGTTCCGACCGATGCGCTGTCCGCTTCGATAGCGGTCGATCAGGGCGACATGGGCGCGGTGGAAGTCGTTCCTCAACAGATAATCACGGAGGGCAAAGCTTTCGCATTCGACGTGTTCTACACACCCGCTGCGGAAGTGCTTGCCACCGTGGTCATCCAGTTGGACATCGAGTATGCGGGCAGGCAGTTCTCGGTTCTGACCGATCAGGTCATTCTCTCTTCGGTCCAGCCCACGCCCACGCCCGCACCTATCGCGACTGCGACCCCACCTGAGCCGACTCCAGTGACCGCGCCCCCACCCCCGCGTACGCAGCCACGAAAAGGGGCGCAGGTCTCGATGATTGCGGTCGGCGCTATCCTGGGCGTCATTGGAGTCGCCATCATTGCGCTGGCGGCATACTGGCTCGCGAAGCCGAAGCCTTTCGGATACATCTACAGCGACGAAGACGAGCTGGTCGTGGACTTTGCGCAGATCCCGCGAACGCTGTCCAGCGTCCTGACGAGGCGTAACATCGTCCTGGGTGACGAAGTGGACGTTGCCGGCCTCAGCGGGATCGCATTCGTATTCCAGCGAGGCGGCAGGCTGTCGATGATCCCGACCACCGTATCTCCTACCACCGTCAGGGTCAGCAACCAGCCGGTTACGGACTCTAACCCGGTGTTCGACAACACCTGGATCGGCGCGGCAGGCCGGCTGTACATCTTCACGCACCAGCCCAAGAACCTAGACGAGTAGTCTGGACCGGCGGCTACTGCTCGACTATCCGGATCGTGTCGATCACGTCTCCCGGCTCCGTCGCCTCCGACGGCCTGCGGCGTGTGAGGTTGTTCACCACGTCCATCCCTTTCGAGACCTTGCCGAACACCGAGTGTTTGTCGTCGAGATTGGGCGTCGGCCCGAAAGTGATGAAGAACTGGCTGCCGTTCGTATTGGGTCCGGCGTTGGCCATGGACAGGATGCCCGCCTCATCGTGCCTCAGGCTGGGATGGAATTCGTCCTCGAATCGGTAGCCCGGACCGCCCGTGCCGGTGCCGGTCGGGTCGCCCGCCTGTGCCATGAATCCCTCCAAGACACGGTGAAAGGTCACACCGTCATAGTAGCTCTCGCGCGCCAGGAACACGAAGTTATTGACCGTCTTCGGCGCCTTGTCCGCAAACAGCTCGATCTCGAACTCAGCGCCCTTGGCAAGCTCGAACACGGCGGTGTACTTCTTGCCCTGGTCGATGATCATAGCCGGAGGCGAGCTCCACTGCTTGGGTTTGCTCTCACTACTCACCTGCGTGGTCTGCGAAGCCTGGGACGACTGCGGCGCCGGTTCGGGATCCTCATCTGAGCTGCACGCGAGGGCAGTCATTCCCAGTACGGCCAGCGCGGTTAGTAATAGCTTCGGAATCATGTTGGCCTTGGCCTCCGAAAGTGAATTGCGCGCCCACTGCGGATCGCGCTCGTGTTGCGCATTCTACTGACTTTCGCCCTATCTCGCCACAGCCCCTTGCACAGCGGAAAATAGCATCACCCGCACGCCAACTGCTACAATTCCAATACGGAGAACTTCCGCGCCGCCCCCGCGCCGTACTACCCACAAGGACGGTCGATGACCATCTCCAGACCAGTGCCGCTCACGGGGGCCTTCAGCGAGTGGCAAAGCGACGAAGGCCACACGCACCCGCACTACGTGGGCATTGCCGACGCTGCGCGACTCCTGGGACCGGACGGCCTCTCAAGTCGCTGGTCGGCTGCTCAAAAGCAGGTCGATCTCGACGCCTTCACTTTCTCTCTGGACCCCAAGAAGTATCGCCCCACGCCAGCGGACTGGATACCACGCGTCATACCCGCCGACCAATGGCGGGTGATCGCGGACGGCGTCGAGCAGCGTATCAGGGCGATCAACCGATTCCTGGTAGACCTCTACGATGACCAGCAAGACATCGTTCCGAACGACGTGGTCTTCACGTCGCAGTACTTCTACCCGGAGATACAGGGCTTCCGTCCGCCTGGCGACGTGTTCGTTCACATCTACGGCATAGACCTCGTACATATGGGAGACGGACGCTACGTCGTCCTGGAAGACAACCTCAGGATCCCATCCGGTATCAGCTACCAGATCAAGACGGTCGACACCGTCTCGCGACTCATACCCGAGTTCTCGGAGGGCTACGACGTGGTACCCTACGACATACGAGAGACGTACCTCGGCATGTTCCGGTCGCTCTGTGACAACGATTCGCCCGTGTGCGTGCTGCTGACCGACGGGAAGTTCGGCTCCGCCTTCTTCGAGCACCGCTACCTCTCAGAGTTGCTGGGCATCCCGCTAGTGGAAGGCTCCGACCTCTACGTCGGACACGACGGGCGGGTCTACGCCCGCACGATCGACCGGGACATTCCCGTCGACCTGATCTACCGGCGAGTTGAAGACCTCGACATCTTCGTTCCCGGACTGCGGAACGCATACCTCGACGGCAAGGTCGTCCTGGTTAACGGCCTGGGCACCGGGGCAGCCGACGACAAGCTGGTCTTCATGTGGGTGCCGGACATGATCGAGCGTTACCTCGGAGAGTCGCCCATCCTGGAGCAGGCGCCCAGCTACAACCTGCAGGACGCCGAGAGCCTGCGCTACGTGCTCGAAAATCTGGACAACCTCGTGATCAAGGCCAGGCAGGGCTACGGAGGCCTAGGCGTGTTTGTAATGCCAGACCTGGGCGTGGCCTACAAGTCGCGGGTAGCCCATAACATCCTGGAAAACCCTCAGATGTTCATAGCTCAAGAGACGCTGGACTTTTCTCAGCACATGGTTTTCAATGACGCGAATGGCAATCTGGAACCCCGGTACATAGACCTTCGGGTGTTCGCAGTACAGGATGGAAACGGCCGCGTGACCGTGTTCCCCGGCGGCCTGACCAGAGTGGCCCTCGCGGGCGGGCGGATCACCAACAACTCTTCGGGTGGCCTATGCAAACCGACTTGGGTAGTCAGATAGATGCGCGAACTGTAACCGCCTCATATCTCTACGCGGCGCGCTACCGCTACTCTGACACTGTCCTCCACAACGACAACCAGTTCCGCATTTTCCCGCGCGAGGGCGAGGGCCAGAGTCCGTTGAAAACCCAGCTCTGGACGCTGCCCGAGGGCAGAGGGGTCGAGTACGCTGACCGGTTCGGGAACAGCGTTCGGAGGATCCGAGTCATCGAGCACCACTCTACGTTCATCGTGGCGACGGCTGGGCAAGTCAGACTTGCCACGGAGCCTCCTGACCCTGAAGACGTCGATCTCGAAGACATTGGTGGAATCACGGCGGGCTTCGAGTACACCCTCCGCTCGCCCCTGGTCAATCCGGAGAGCGTCACGGTGCTCGCCATGCACGTGGCCGGAGCAGCCGACTCGCTGCTGGGCAGAATGAGGGCGGTAACGGACTGGGTTTACGAGTACATCAGGTACAAGCGCGGGACAACCGACGTCTCCACCACCGCTGAGCAGGTAGTATCGGCGATGGAAGGTGTGTGCCAAGACAAGACTCATCTCGCGCTTGGGATGCTGCGTGCCCTGGGGATTCCTTGCAGGTACGTCAGCGGACTGCTCACCGGCCAAACCGGGGAGACCCACTCCTGGATGGAGGTGCTTCATCCGCAAGACGGTTGGCTGGGCATGGATCCCACCCGCGGCATCACGCTTCCCCCCGCCTGGGACTACGTCAAGCTCGCCGTGGGACGCGACTATACCGACGTCTCGCCCATAAACGGCTCGTTTCTGTCCAAGGGTGGGTCTGCCGAGTGCGCCGCGGCCGCTTCGGTGAGATTCGGGGAGTCCGAACCAGTGTTAGACGACGCGCTCCAGCTTCTTGAGAGCGCATATGTAGTCAAGAGCACCGTATGGTGAATTTCGAGTTTGGAATGGAGGGATAGAAGCATGGATCCCAGAACTATGACCTTGGGCGCCGACCGGTGGCTGACCGATTCGCGAGTTTACAACCTGGTCTGGCTCGGCAGATGGATCGAGCGCGCCCAGACCGTCGCACGTGTGCTGCTGTGGGCGGCGCGGCAGGAGAGCGCCGGCGACGAGGGGATAGACCTTGAAGAGGTACTCGGCATGGCGGCTTCAGTGCGCGGTGTGTCGATCGAGCCGGGCGAGTCGGCGCTGGATGTGCTCATGACCCGGGACAGCGGCGCGGCGCTGAGGGGCTGTCTTATTGCCGCTCGGTACAATGCGACTCACGTCGCCCCGGTCGAAGTGATCAGAGTTATCGGCGAGGCTATCGGGGCGCTGGACGACGCCGAGGAGCCGCCAGGCTCTACCGAAGAGGTCGCCTCGCTGATTCGGCGTCTCCTCATCATCCTCGACCAGCTCCACCAGGCCATCGAAGAGGCGTGGTTCCACTCTGATGTGCTGTCAGAAGAAGAGGCCTACCGCCGCTTCGTCCAGCAATAGCTCAGACGGAGCCCGCATTCACAGCGGTGGCCGGTTCTCCCAGAGACCTCGGGCGAAGTCCATGTGCTCACTGAGCAGCGCATCCAGACGTGCGGGAGAGCTTACGCCCAGACGATGCGCCAGGTGGTCGAACTCTTTGGAGTCCGTGGGCGGCACGTCCAGGTCCTTGGCGTGTCCGCCGACTGCACGCAGCGCCTCTATCAACTGCCGCAGAAACTGGTACGACTCTCGCACGCGCTCGGCCAATTCTTGTGTCACGTATCTCTTGGATTGGAGCGCCTCGGCCGCCTCCACCGTCCCCGTCACGCGCATGTCCGGGTCATCCCTGCCGCACGAGACCTGCCACGCCTGGACGTAGTACTCGATGTCCACCACGCCCCCTGGGCTGAGCTTGGCGTTCAACTTCCCCGGACTCACTAGCTCGGCGGCTTGGCGCTGTCTGAGATGAAGAACGTTCTCCATGTCCACTGGCTCGGATGAATAGACGAAGCTCTCCTGTATCGCCATGACACGCCGCGCAAGATCGTCGTCCCCGACGACCGGACGCATTCTCACCAGAGCAAGACGTTCAAATGGGCGGACGTCGCCGCCCGGTCCGTAATAGTCAGCGAGAGGCACCAGCGACGACGCCATCGGTCCCTGGCTCCCGTATGGTCTGAGCCTCAGGTCGATCTCGAAAACACCGTGCTCGCGCGTCTCGATGGTCTTGAGAAACTCCCTGACCGCCTCCTCGAAGAAAGTGGAGTTGTTGACTGTGCCACAGCCATCGACCAGACCTTCGCGCTCATACACGAAGATGATCTCGATGTCCGACCCGAATCCCATGTCCCTGCCGCCGAACTTGCCGAGCGCCATAATGGCCCAGGCGCACGGCGCTTTCACCGGAAGGCCGCGACGCTCGGCGACCTTCTCTATGCTCATCTCGAATGCCTGCTGGACCACCGCCTCCGCCAGCGTGGTCACCTCTTGCGCGAACTCGCTGAAGTCTGTCCTTCCCGTGATGTACCGCAGATCGACCCTGAACATCTCTCGGTCTTTGACCTGGTTGAAAACCCGGACCCTCTCCTCATACGGCCCCGCGTGGGCC
>JAKZVY010000249.1:0-4575 GCA_047515825.1 Dehalococcoidia bacterium | reverse complement strand
CCAGAGTTCGATTCGGGTAGTCGAGGCGGGAAAATGAGTCAGCTTCAAGATATCGCCATACCGGAAATCCAAACGAAGAGGCGCCGGCCATTGGCGGACTTCTTCGTCAGACTGCTACGGGACAAGCCACTGGGGGTCGTTGGCGGAGTCATAGTATTGATACTGCTGTTCAGCGGCATCTTCGCGGATGTCTTGGCTCCCCATGAGATGGACAAGATTAGCTTAATAGATAGGTTCCTCCCACCTTCTCCAAAGTACCTGCTCGGCGCGGACCAGTTGGGAAGAGATATCCTGAGCCGTCTCATCCACGGGGCACGCGTCTCGCTTATTGTAGGTCTGAGCGCGACCAGCGCCGCTATAGTAGTCGCCGCGCTAGTTGGGATCCCCTCGGGATACTTTGGCGGCAAATATGACATCATAGTGCAGAGGTTTGTTGATGCTTTGATAGCCTTTCCTTCCCTGCTCATTCTGCTAACTCTGATGTCAATAGTGGGGAGCGGTATGACTCAGGTAGTTCTCGTTATGGGTGTATTGCACGGCATCGGCTCGGCAAGAGTAATAAGAAGCGCGGTCATCGGCATCAAAGAACATGACTACTTTCTGGCGGCTAAGGCTATCGGCAGCACTAATTCACGGCTAGTGTTACGCCACGTTATACCCAACATCGTGGCCCCCACAATCGTCATATTCACGATTGCGATAGGTAGCATGATTCTTTGGGAAGCCAGCCTCAGCTTCCTCGGGTATGGCCTGCCTCCTGACATTCCCAGCTGGGGGGGTATGCTCAGCCACGAAGGGCGCCTCTACATGGAGACGAAACCGGCCCTGGCTCTTTGGCCGGGTATTTGCCTGACCGTGGTGGTCTACGGCATAAACATGTTCGGCGATGCCATGCGAGACCTCCTCGACCCCAGGCTCCGAGGCGCGGGCAACTGAAGCGCGGGATGCGTCGTCTGCCTCATAGTCATCTTGTCATCAGACGACGCATACGGGGAAATCCCACGACTTGACACAACATTAAAGTCATGGTGCCCGGCGAGACGGTAGTCGTCGAAAAAGAGGTGGTCAAAGAGGTACAGGTACAGGTACCTGTCGAGGTGATCAAGGAGGTGATCAGGACCGTCGAGGTCCCGATCGAGGTCCCCGTCACAGAGATCGTCCAGGTTCCGGGCCAGGCCTACGTGACCGACCCCACCAACGGTTTGGTTTACACCGCGCCGCAGTATGGGGGCATGTTCATAGTCGGCGGCAGGGGCAACAGGCAGCCGACCACTACGGACCAGACGGTGGGCGGATGGAACGACGGATGGACGGTGAGCGGCGTACTCGAGAGGCTCGCACAGGCGGACTGGGCAATCGACCGAAGGGTCAACCCCCTCAATAACGAGTGGCTCTAGGACTCCGAGCATGCCGGGATACTCGCGGAAAGCTGGGAGCAGCCCGACCAAAACACTTTTGTCTTCAACATCCGCGAGGGCGCCAACTGGCATAACACTCCCTTAATGAAAGGGCGTCAGTTCACCGCTCACGACGTGAAGTTCAACATCGAACGCCTATTGCGGATCGGCGAATTCGAAGGCGCCGAGGATCTGAAGTGGACCACTCCCTGGCTCCCTTGGATCGAGCTTGAATCCATGGAAACGCCCGACGACTTGACCTTCGTGATCAAATACAACCAGCCGGCGACTGGCCTTGGGAACTTCGTTGGAGACCCATTCACATTCATGTACCCGCCCGAGGTGATCCGCGAGTACGGGGACGCTTCCGACTGGAAGACGTTCGCGGGTACGGGCCCGTTCATGATCACCGAGTGGGTCATGGGCGACCGGATCACCTTCTCGAAGAACCCGGACTACTACAGGAACGACCCTAAGTACCCTGAAAACCCGCTGCCCTACGTGGACAAGCTGCGCATTCAGTACATTCCCGACGAGGTGACCCGCATGGCGGCGATTCGCGCGGGCAGGATCGACTACTTGGGCCACAACGCATCCTCGATGATCAGGTCGGCCGATAACGGAAAGCAGCTCATCAAGACCAACCCCGAGCTGAGAGCGAACGCCTACTACTTCCGCAGCAACCACACGATTTGTTTCCGTATGGATAAGCTCACCTTCGGGGAGGATATCCGGGTCCGCCGCGCGATGCAGTTGGCGATCGACTACGACACGATTAACGACCAGTACTTCAGCGGCCTCGCTCAGATCACGCCGCAGTCGATAATCGGTGACCACCAGTTTGGATGGGTGACTCCGTTCGAAGACTGGCCGGAAGAGATCAAGGCAAACTACTTCTACGATCCTGCAGCGGCCGAGGCGCTGCTCGACGAGGCCGGACTGCCGCGGATGGGCGACGGGCCCAGGTTCTCCGCCGAGCTTGACGTGGCAGCCGCCCAAGGCGGCGGGGGCGGCGACGAGGGTTACATAGCGATCCTCCAGAAAGCTTGGAGCGATATCGGCGTCGACATCCAGGTGCGGCAGTATGACGGGGCAACTCACACTGCCAGGCTCCGCGAGGGCCTCTCCACCGGCCTGGTGACGTGCCGCAGCGCGTACACGTACACGGGTGGCTTCGACGAGTGGACGCCCCCGGACATCATTGAGGGTGTATATGATCCGGACCGCCGCCCCGCCGGCGTCAATGACCCCAACTACAACGAACTCTACCTCGCGTACGGCGATACGACTGATCTCGATGAGAGGATGCGGCTCGCGCGCGAGATGAACGCCTACTTCATCGCGCAGCAGTGGACCATCTGGGGACCTCAGGTTCCGTTCTTCAACTTCTCACAGCCGTGGGTGCAAGGGTTCAACGGCGACTTCTACCAGGGTGGCTGGCAGAAGAACGCCTTGTACACCTACCTCTGGCTCGACGAGGCGCTGAAGTCGCAGATGGGACACTAGGAGTTGGCAAGATCGATCGGTGAATCGATCGATAATCCGATCTGACGGATAGCAGGGGAGTTGGGGGGCGAACGCTTCCCGGCTCCCTACTCTTTACGGGAACGGAACACTAGACTCACATGCGCAAATACATCGTCAGGCGTCTGCTCCTCACCCTTCCGACGCTGTTCATTCTGACCCTTATCATCTTCATGTCCGTCCACTTCATTCCGGGCGACGTGATCGACGGGATTCTGGCGGACTGGCAATTGGTCGACAGAGTCCAGATCGACCGGGCGGCGCTCGAACGCAAGCTCGGTCTGGACAAGCCGGTCGTGGTTCAGTACGCAATCTGGCTGCGCGACATCCTCTTCAAGGGCACGCTTGGGGTGTCCCTGTTCGGCGGATGGGAGGTGGAAGACAAGATTCTCGAACGCCTGCCCGTGACTATGCAGCTCGGCGCAATGGCTCTGATCATCGGGCTGGTGATATCCCTGCCGGTGGGTATCTACTCCGCGGTGCGGCAGGACACGGCGACCGACTACGTCGGCCGGACCATCGCCATCATAGGCCTCGCTACGCCCAACTTCTGGCTCGCGATGATGGTCATCATGTTTCCCGCCATCTGGTGGGACTGGACTCCACCCATCACACTCGTCGGTTTCTTCGAAGACCCGATCGCAAATCTGTACCTGTACGCGATCCCAAGCGCCATACTCGGAACCGCCATGGCGGCCTCCACGATGCGTTTGACCCGCACGATGATGCTCGAGGTCCTGCGACAGGACTACATCCGCACCGCCGCGTCGAAGGGGTTGAAGGAGCGCGTAGTAGTCGTTCGGCACGCGATTAAGAACGCGATGATACCGGTCGTCACCCTGATCGGGATGGAACTTCCGATATTGGTTGGCGGCTCGGTGATCATTGAGAATATCTTCGCCCTCCCCGGAGTTGGGCGCCTGATGTTGGAGGCGTTCGAGTTGAGGGACTTTCCGGTAATCGCGGGCGGCAATCTCTTCTTCGCCACCATAATCGTAATGACAAACCTATTTATCGACCTCATATACCCGTTGATCGACCCACGAGTGAGGTTGGGATAGCGTAATGGTAGCAGCAACGTCAGTATTCGAGGAGAAAAAGAGGACGCGTCGGTCTCGGCTGGCGGCATTCCTCAACAGGCTCGTGCGGGAGAAGCCGCTTGGCAGCGTGTGCGGAGTCGTCATCCTCGCGCTGGTTCTCGTCAGCATCCTCGCGCCGGTGCTCGCCCCGTATCCGATAGACGAGCTTCACGTCCCGGACCGGCTTCAAGGCTCGTCATTCAAGTACCTTCTCGGCACCGACCATGTCGGGCGGGACCTCTTCAGCCGGATGTTGTTCGGGGCGCGAATCTCGCTGTTCATCGGATTCTCCGCCACCGCGCTTGGAGTTACTATTGCGATGTTCGTAGGCGGCACTTCCGGGTTCATCGGAGGCAAGCTCGACCTCATCGTCCAGCGTTTCGTGGACGCCTGGATCGCCTTCCCCGGTCTGCTCTTCCTGCTTACCATCATATCCATAATCGGGCTTGGGTATATCCAGATGATCGCGGTGCTTGGCATTGGCGGCATTGGCGGGTCCAGAGTCTCCAGAGGCGTAGTCATCTCCATCAAGGAAAACGACTATTTCCTCGCGGCGCCGGCGATCGGTAACCGGA
>JAKZVY010000248.1:0-5919 GCA_047515825.1 Dehalococcoidia bacterium | reverse complement strand
CCCCAAGAGCGCCTGCAGGCCGCCCGGCGACCTCCCGCCTACCCGAATCAAGCCCGGATAATCGCGCCTGTAACTCCCTCACACCCTTCCGCTGTCCTCACGCCGTCCACCTGTATGAATCGGTGGATTCGGGCTAAGGGGAGACCTGGGATTCTCTTTCTTCCGCACCGGCGAGCCAATCCGTGAGATGCTCCAGAGGCGTGCCCCCGTCTCTGCTCAAATAGCCTTCTTTGGAGTCATCTTCTCCTGGATCATAGGCTTGCCTGTGGGCATCATCGCCGCGATGCGTCGCAACACCGTTCTCGACTACGTCTCAAGGGTTGGGGTGACGGTGGGCATGGCTGTACCCAGCTTCTGGGTCGCTCTGACATTGGTTATCGTCACAGTGATCTTCTTCCAGTGGAAACCACCCATCGAGGTGGCGTTCATCTGGCATGACCCGTGGAAGAGCCTCCAGCAGACCGTGCCTCCAGCGGCCGTCTTCGCGATTGGAGGCGGAGCGCTTATAGCCAGGATGAGCCGTGCCACCCTTCTGGAGGTCCTTAACGAGGACTACATACGCACCGCCAGAGCCAAAGGCCTGATGAATCGCGCCGTGCTTTGGCGGCACGCGTTCAAGAATGCCGTGCTGCCGGTCATCACATTGTCCGGACTGCAGTTGGCGGGCATTCTGTCCGGCATGGTCGCGGTGGAGAGAGCGCTTGGGATACCCGGCCTGGGATTCGCCCTGATCAACGCGATCGATCAGAGGGACTGGATGGTCATCCAGAACCTCGTCCTCCTCTTCGGCGTGATCTACGTATTCGTCAACCTGGCGGTGGACCTTACCTACGCTTGGATAGACCCGCGCATTCGTTACCGATAGGCGTAAGAAAACCTCCCCGGGAGATGAATGGGATGATAGGAGACCAGTCGAGGCCGGGGGGGCGGGACGTTATCACCGTACTGGTCAACGCCTGCAAGACCTCTATGGGGCCGACCGTGCGGTTCTACAGGTCCTCTCCGCCGGGGGCGCTCGCCCTGGCTCTGCTGACCATAGTAGTGATTGTCGCTCTTTTCGCGAACCAGATCGCGCCCTACGACGCCCTGCATACGGAATTCACCATGCTGAAGGCATCGCCCACCGCAAGCCACCCGATGGGAACCGACCTCGTGGGGCGAGATGTCTTGAGCAGGATCATTGTGGGGATGCGCATCTCCCTGCTTGTGGCATTTGTCTCGGTAGCAATGGGTGTCGGTGTCGGTTTTTTCTGGGGCGTTTCTACAGGATACATCGGCGGAAAGTTCGACCTCTTGGGCCAACGGCTTCTCGACGTGCTCCTATCCTTTCCGAGCATCATCTTGGCGCTGCTGCTGATGGTGCCGCTTGGTCGAGGGTTTGGGACCGTCGTCCTCGCTATCGCTGTAATCACTGTGCCCGGAGCGGCGAGACTGGTCAGGTCGACGGCGCTATCGGTCACGGAGACGGCCTACGTGGACGGCGCGCGGGCGATCGGCGCTTCCTCTATGCGTATCATTCGGCGTCACGTGGCGCCCCAATGTTTTGCCCCCATGATGATAATTGCCACGATAGACCTTGGAGGCGCTATCTTTACCGAGGCGACCCTGAGCTTTCTGGGGATGGGGATACCCCCTCCGCACCCGTCTTGGGGCCGCATGATGGGTGCCTCACTTCAGGGTATGTTCACGCCACCTTGGTGGCTGGTCATCTACCCCGGAGTGGCCATCACCATAACGGTTCTGTGCTTCAACCTGGTCGGCGACGGTCTCCGGGATCATCTCGATCCCAGGCTCAGGGGAAAGCTGGACTGAGGTCCTCATAGCGAAATGCGCTCACCGGGATACGACCCTAAAGAGCTGATCACCATAGACACACCCGAGAGCCTGTCCCGTACCCCGATACGGGGCAGGAATCCAGAGAGGGGCAGCGGGCCCCACCAAATCTGAGACCGACTGCGGTGCGTAGTCCATGCTGAAGGTAAACACCAACTTGGCCCTCAAACTCCTGTCTCACATGCCCTAATCTGCTATACTGGACGCAGGATCGGAGCCATACAGAACATGGATAGATAATCGATGCGCAGAACCCTGATCTATTTGCTCATCATCGTGGCCGTTACCGCCATCGTCTTCACGCTCATCGGCGGCAGTGTTGGCAGAGACGAGGAGGTGTCGATCGATGAGGTGATCGCCATGACCGCGCGTGGGGAGGTGGACCGGATCGAGGTGAAGGGAGACGTGTTGACCGTCATGACCGCCTCCGGTGAGACGCTCTCCTCCCGCAAAGAGAGCGGTTCGTCGATCATAGAAATCCTTCAGCGCGCAGGTATCGACCCCATTACCTCGCGCGCGGAGATCGTGGTGAAGGGGGAGAGCGGCCTGTCGTCGTTCGTCGGCATCATGATCAACTTCCTGCCGCTCATCATCTTCGGTGCGGTCCTCCTGTTCATGATGCGCCAGGCCCAGGGCAATACCAACCAGACCTTCAGCTTCGGGCGCAGCCGCGCGCGGATGTTCGTGGGAAACAGCCCCCAGGTTAGCTTCGCGGACGTTGCAGGCGTGGAGGAGGCGAAGGAGGAGCTTCTGGAGGTCGTGGAGTTCCTCAAGTACCCCGAGCGCTTTCTTGCGCTTGGAGCGAAGATACCGAAAGGCGTGCTCTTGGTCGGGCCTCCAGGGACCGGAAAAACGCTCATGGCCCGCGCCGTTGCCGGAGAGGCGGGAGTGCCGTTCTTTAGTATATCCGGCTCAGAGTTCGTGGAGATGTTCGTGGGGGTTGGCGCGAGCCGCGTCCGGGACCTGTTCGATCAGGCGAAACGGAACGCGCCGTGTATAGTGTTCGTGGACGAGATAGACGCGGTAGGCCGTCATCGGGGCGCCGGACTCGGCGGCGGACACGACGAGCGAGAGCAGACGCTCAATCAGATCCTCGTCGAGATGGACGGGTTCGAAACTGGAACGAACGTTATAGTGATGGCTGCGACGAACCGCCCAGACATCCTGGACCCCGCGCTGCTTCGCCCCGGTCGATTCGATCGCAGGGTGATACTCGACAACCCGGACCTCAAAGGCCGCAAGGAGATACTCGGCGTACACTCGAAGGGCAAGCCGCTGGATGAGGATGTCGATCTCGAGCGCGTCGCGCGTCAGACGGTGGGCTTCAGCGGTGCGGATCTTGCGAACCTCGTGAACGAGGCTGCCATCCTGACCGCGCGCCGCATGAAAAAGCTGATCGGAATATCCGAGTTCTCGGAGAGCATAGACCGCGTAACGGCAGGCCCGGAGCGACGCAGTCGCGTGATCACCGACCATGAGAAGGAAGTCACGGCCTACCACGAGTCCGGTCACGCGCTTGTCGCCCACGTTCTTCCCGACGCCGATCCCGTCGCCAAGGTCACGATTATCGCGCGCGGGCAGACGGGCGGATACACCAAGACGGTCCCCGTCGAGGACCGCCACCTGATAACCAGAAACCAGTTGGAGGCCAAGCTCGCCATGGCCATGGGCGGCAGGGCGGCTGAGGAGCTGGTCTTTGGAGATATCACCACCGGCGCCACCAACGACCTCGAGCAGGCGACCAACATCGCTCGCACAATGGTCACGCGGTTCGGCATGAGCGAAAAGCTCGGCCCCCGGACGTTCGGAAAGCGCGAGGAGCTGATATTCCTCGGCCGTGAGATCTCCGAGCAGCGAGACTACTCCGACAGCGTCGCCGAACAGATTGACGACGAGGTCCACTCACTCATCCACGGCGCATACCAGACCGCCATGCGGATTCTCAAGGATCACAGGCCCAGGCTGGATCACATCTCCAACTACCTAATGGAGAACGAGACAATCGAAGAAGACCAGTTCCCTGACATATTCGACAACCCCCCGACCCCGGCCCCAATGCCGGCAGACTGACTACGCCAACCGAAGCCATCTAGCTCTCTATAGCCTCCATGAATCTGCGTATTGCGTCTATGTGACTCTGAGGGGAGTCGAACCCAGCGTTCATGGTGTTGACCGACATGTGAGTCGCCCCCAGCCCACGCCACGTCTCTATGCGCTCTCGCCACTCCGACTCGCTCAGGCCTCTCATGGACACCCAACTCTCTATGCCAATGGAGCCGGGATCGCGGCCCACGGCCTCGGCCTGCCGTTTCATACTGTCGACCAGCTCCGCCCCGCGTTCGTCGGGCTGGAACAGCGGAAACCAGCCGTCGCCAATTGTTGCCACACGGCTCAGCGTCTGAGGCGCCGCGCCTCCGAACCAGACCGGTATCGGCTGTTGAACCGGGAGCGGATTCAGCCCGGCATCGGTGATCTTGTGCCACCTGCCATCGTAGCTGATAAGATCGTTCGTCCACAGCTTGCGCATCACGTCTATCTGCTCCTCAGATCGGCGCCCACGGTTGCTGAAGTCCTCGCCTAGCGCCTCATACTCCACCGGATTCCACCCGACGCCGATGCCCAGCCTGAGCCTGCCGCCGCTCAGTACGTCTACCGCCGCCGCCTGCTTTGCCACGAGCGCCGTCTGCCGCTGTGGAAGGATGACTACCGCCGTGACCAATTCTATCGTGGTCGTGTGGCCCGACAAGAATCCGAACAGCACGAACGGCTCGTGAAAAGCGTCGGTGTGCCTGTACCCTCCGCTCCATCCCGGCCTGGACTCAGCGTTCGCCCCGAGCACGTGGTCGAACGCGATGATGTGGTTGTACCCCAAGCTCTCGGCGGCCTGAGCGTACTCTCGGATCGCTCCAGGGTCGTTGCCTATTTCGGTCTGTGGAAACACTGCTCCAAGCTTCATCGCACATTTCCTCCTGTCTGAATTGAGATCGCCCGTAGTGTACTATACTCGCGGCAGAGAGGAACGGAGGCTATGCCGGACTACGACCTGATTCTGAAAGGCGGGACCGTTCTCGACCCTCGTAACTGCTTCGACGACCATGCCGACCTCGGAATCAGAGACGGAGTGGTCGAAGCGGTCGAGCCGGAGCTCGATCCCGCCCGCAGCGACGAAGTCGTGGACGTCTCCGATCTCTGGGTGATGCCCGGCCAGATCGACACCCACGCCCACGTGGCGGGACTGTTCGGAAGTTGGGACCCCGCGCTCGGCTACGCGATGCTCGCCCGCGCAGGCACGACCACCGTAATGGACATGGGCGGCACGGGCGCGTCGCTAATCGACGGCATCAAGCGGCGCGGCGCCGGACTCAACGTGGCCGGGAACTTCGCGCTAATTCCAGGACTGACCATTCCCGCCGGGCCGCTGGCCCAATTCTCAATTCGGGACATCGTGGCACACTCTCTCCGGCAGGGCTGTATCGGCCTCAAGATCCTGGGCGGATACGACCCGTTCAGTCCGGAGACTACCAGTGACATCATCTCCGAGTCGAACGAGCAGCGGGCGTACGTAGCGTTTCACTTAGGTACGACGGAAACAGGCAGCCAACTAGAAGGTTTGAGAGAGGTCCCGGACCTAGTTGGCAGGGGCAGGCTGCACGTTTGCCACGTCAACAGCTACTGCCGGGGAGTGATCGCAGACACTGCTTCCGAGTGCAGGGAAGCGCTCGAAATAATCGAAGGCATGAGCGGCCAACTGAACACCGAGGTTTACCATGCCGTCCAGAACGGCACCACCGGACGATGCGACAACGAGGGCAACGTGATTGCGGATGTCCCCAGGAACTGCCTCAGACTTCGCGGATACGAGCCAACCTACGAAGGTATGAGGCAGGCGATCAGCGACGGATACGCCTCGGTACTTGCACAGAAGGACGGTGAGATCTACTACGCCCGACATCAGGAGGCGCTGAAGCTGTTCGAGGCCGCGCGCAGCAACGTCGGGATGAGCTTCCCGGTAAACCTGCCTTCTACGGCGTTCGCGCTCACCACGGCTCAGGATGAGAGCGGTCGGTTCATCGTGGACGCGGTGAG
>JAKZVY010000247.1:0-6404 GCA_047515825.1 Dehalococcoidia bacterium | reverse complement strand
GCATCCGACATCCGCTCGCTGGCGCACAACTCCGCAGACGCCCTGCATCAGTACATCTGGGCCGCGAGGCTCGCATACGCCGACAGGTTCCGGTTCATGGCCGACCCGTCTTTCGTTGACGTTCCGTGGGAAGGGTTGGTGTCGGAGGGATACACTCAGCTGAGGCGAGAGTCCATCTCCCCAGATAGACTCGGCACAGTCGAGCACGGAGACCCCTGGGCCTTCCAGGAGGGCTATCCCCCAAAGGTCCTCGAAGCAAGCGCCCCGGCCCTCGACTCAGGCACCACCCACTTGTGCGCGATGGACGGTGATGGAAACGCCGTCTCGCTCACGAACACCATCATGGCCGGATTTGGGTCCGGCATCGTACCGAAGGGTACCGGCGTCGTCATGAACAACGGCATGATGTGGTTCGACCCCGTACCCGGAAGAGTCAACTCGATCATGCCCGGGAAGTACCCGCTCAACAACATGACCCCCGCGCTCGTCTTGGACTCCAACGGGCCCAGGCTCGCCGTCGGCGCTTCGGGAGGACGAAGGATAACGAACTGCGTGACCCAGCTCATTATGAAAGTACTGGACTACGGCATGGGACCGCAGGAGGCGATTGACTCGCCCCGAATCGACTGCTCCCTGCCGGCCACAAGCGTCGATCCGCGCATTCCGGCCGATGTGCTCGACCAGCTTAGGTCACGCGGTCACAGCATCCACGTGATTGGAGACAACCACGTCCAGGGCGGATTCGCCAGCTTCGCGAGCCCTGTGGCGATCCTACGCGATCCCGACACCGGCTTCCGCGCCGGAGTAGATACGTTCCACTCCGCCCATGCCCAGGGCGTGTAATCCTGACGGTGGGGCTTGCCTCACGTTCGGCGCGTAGTCAGACCCCGCTCAGCCATACCTGAATCCCGCTATACTAAGCCGAACGCGGTAGCGAAGATACATAGACGAAGTGCGTTTCATTCACAGCGCAAGGTGATGTCATGGCAACTACACAGACACAACTGCTGACTGCTGAAGACCTGCTGAGACTGTACAGCAAAGGGGTTCGGGGCGAACTTATCAGAGGAGAGCTTTGCGAGACTATGCCAAGCGGAGGGAAACACGGCGAAGTGGTAGTGAACATGGTCATTCCTATGGGAAGTCACATCAGGTCGCGCCGCCTGGGACGGCTTGCCGCCTCAGACTCCGGCGTCCTGCTAGAACGCGACCCCGACACGGTGCGGGAGCCTGACATAGCCTATATCTCCGCTGAGAGGCTTCCCTTGGACGTGGAGGTGACGGGCTACTACGAGGTGGTTCCCGATCTTGTGGTGGAGGTGGTGTCTCCGGGCGACAGCGCCCGAGAGGTCATGGACAAGGCGCTGATGTGGCTGAGCTATGGCACGCGTCTGGTGTGGGCGGTAAATCCCGGCTCTCGCACGGTGGATGTTTACAGGCCAGAGGAGCGGACGGTGACCCTTGGAGTGGATGACGCGCTGGACGGCCTCGATATTCTGCCCGGATTCACCTGCCCCGTGAGCGACATCTTCGACTTTTAGAATCCGCCCGCCAGAGGTGAATTATGCCGGAGTCATGAGGTTACTTCGTATTGAACTTCGGCCACCTTTCGGTCATCGTCGTAGATGTACACCCAATAACGGCCGGGCGCCCACTTCTGCGGTGGAGACGCGCCCACCGAGAACCACGCCGTCCCGCCGATGTACCTAGCCTCCGCAGTCAGCTCACCTCTCCGGCGCCTAAACTCGAACCCGTCCTCGTAGTACTCCACAATCTCCAAGGACACTTCATGCGGACCCCCCGACACATCGTATGAGTACTTCAATGTGAGATACACCCAGTCGGCAACATCTTGCGCAGAAAAGCTGGACACGGCAGACCCGTCCTTGCTGGTAGCGACGTAAGCCTCGTCGATACGCCCGTTGATGCTGGTCAGGATGGGGTCCGCCGGGCCGGTGTCGAGTTGAGAGATGTCGTAGTCTTCGGTTCCGTCATACCACCGACCGATGGAGATGGAGGCGCTTGGGGCTGACTGGAACACTTCTCGGATATGCTCAATGTCTAAAGCTGTGCCCTTCAGATCGTCAGCATCATCCTCCACCAGTGACTTGATGTAGAGTTCCCGGAGCCCCTGCCAGACCGCGTCGTTGCCCAAGATGCGGGCCATATCCACGAATAGACGTTCCCCCAGTGAGTAGTTGCAGCCGAACTCGTCGTAGTCTGTGTCTGGGTCGGAGGCAAACACTTCCAGTTCTGCGATCGTCCGCACGTATGTGCAGGGGTCATTCGTAACACCTACTGGCTTTCCCGTACGCCTATTTTCGATTACAGATGCCATGAAGTCCGCGGTTCCTTCATCGACCCAGTCGGCGTTGCCGCCCCAATAGTAGTGAGCCACTTCGTGGGCGATGCTATGGGGAGCAAACTCCGCTTCATGACTGCCATCATCTACGTCGTATTTTGGACGAATGGCGATGTGAGTACCAAAGTTTGTCCCTGCGAATGATCCGGTGACTGCGTTTTCATAAAGCAGACCAACATATCCGGTCGGCAGGGGCTCGCCCATGAGCTCCTCCGCCGTTCGCACCGCGTGTTCGAGCAGATCCATGCTCCGCACCGCTCCTGGGCCGGTGCGGACGATTGCGAGGTCCACGTCGCCGGTGATCGGCAACTTAATGCTTCGGCACTCTAAGCTCACACTATCGGGGTCTAGTAGCAACTCAGTCAAGGATGGGTTGGTTTTGGCGACTCCGTAGAGCATGGTGACGATCGGTGTCAGCGCATCAGTAATTCCGGGAGCAAGTGAGGGGTGTGCAAGGATTTGCTCTAACGATTCCTCCCTGAAGCCTGCCAAGCCAGCCAGTGCTTCCAATGCGGAAATGTCTGCCGGGTCGATTGCGGTCAGGAAAGGCATGCCCACTATCCGCAATGCCTCTCTCTCGTTCTCATACGAGAGGTAGGAGACGTCTTCTATCGCCTTGACCTCCACATCGTCAATGCCGTCCTGTACCCAGCTCAAGGAGACGACCGAGGATGCGACCTCCGCGCTCCCTATATTATTCAGCCAGCGGAACGCTCCGGCCTCTACGTCGTGAATGCCGTCCTGCACCCAACTGAGCGACACGATGGAGGCAACGACGGAGCGGCTGGTCACCGCGATGTAGAGCAGGTCCTGAATCGCCTCCGACTCCGTTTCGTCGATGCCGTCTTGTATCCAGTCCAGCTTCTTGATGGAGGAGGCCAGCTGCGGATCTTGTTGCTCCAGCCAGGGGCCGTTCGTGAAGGCTCGGAGAGAGAACGAAGCAACCGTTGGAGTGGGAGAGGCGGTCGCAGTTGGCATGGGGGACGGGGTTGCCGATACAGTCGGCGTGGAAGACGGGGTTGCTGTTGCAGACAGCGTGCTGGTGGCTGTTGGTGGAGTAGACGGGGTTGCCGATACAGTCGGCGTGGGAGACGGGGTTGCCGCTGCAGTCGGCGTACTGGTCGGAGTGGGAGTGGGAAGAATGGAGACAGTAGCAGGCTCTACATTTATCGACATATCATCAATCACGATGTCCTCGATGAAGAAAGTCACATTGTGCTGTCCCGGTGTCAGCTCCCTTGCGAAAGCGAACGAAGCTGCTTCACCGGGATCAAAGTCTGTGATGATGTGGATTAACTCAGGCTCACCACCGTCTATCGCCATGCGGAACGGAACCGATCCCGCGCCTTCCAGCCCCCGGACGTTCTTCAGGTCCACCGAGAAGTCGACGACGACTAGCTCCTGGCTGGCCTTTGCGGACTCCATTCCGAGACCTTGAATAATGTAAGCAACAGGCGTCGCCGTGGGACTCGGCGTGCTGGTTGCCGTTGGGTCAGGTGTAGGCTTGTGGGTTGGTATCGGTGTGGATGTGGGTTCCGGAGTTGTAGTCGGCCCCGGCACCTGATCGTCGGCTTGCGGAATCGGCGTTACATTGGGTGTCGGTATGGGAAACGACTGCACCGTGGCAGGTCTTGGTGTCTGGCTCCCGTTCCCGAACTCGAAGGTGCCCAAGGCATTGGCAATGATCGATCCAATCAAGATGACCGCAACGCCAACTGCAATCCAAGAGATACATCCAAACCCTCCCCTGCCAGCGCCTCGATCTTCCGGCGGGTCAGGTGCGGGTGGACGACTATCACCATCAGACTCCGCAAGGTCGGCTCGAGTACGTCTTCCGCCACGACCGCCGCCGCCAACGCACCTAGCGCACGTACAGGCCGGGGGGTGGTCATAGTACCAATTCGGTCTATTCGCCACACATGGCCTCTAGCGGGTTGTTCTCAGGTCCAAACTGCCACCCCATCATGCCACTCCTAGCTCAGCCCCAGTACCCGCTCCACTACCGTGGGATAGCGCCACACCGCCAGCCTCCGGACGGCCACCGCCAGGGCGACGTGATGCGCAAGGTTGGAACTTTCGTCGGACAAGCCAAACCGCAGGGGACGCTCCGCAATGTACTCACGTGCCTGAAGCTCCGATCTCGCGCACGCACTCGCTACCACATCCAGAAGCTTCAAATCAGGCAGCGACTCGCCCGATTCGGGCATCTCGCGCGGTCCGCCTAGCGCGACACGCTCCGGTGTGCTGTCCGTGACCTCTCCTGTCAACAGATAGTCGAGCGACTCGACGGCACTTTCACCGGATCGGCTAAGCTCGTTCGTCGCCAGCTCGAAGCCGCTAGTGAAGGGGCCTATGCCGTCACTCAGCGTCTGAATCTCCGGCAAAGACTCGGAAGTGAACATCCTGGCTCTCACCCTTTCGCGAGCGACGCGCTCAATCGAGTCGTTCAATGAATCGACCAGTGCTAGCGGATCCTTGCAGTCGTCGTACTGAAACAGCTCGTTCCGAACGAACTCCGTTAGACTGCCGTACCATCCCGCCGTGTACAGACGACCGGCGTCGTCCTGCATATGTTCGAGATTCGAGTATGAGCCGCCAAGCTCGGTATCGGATGAGATCCGCGACTCGTAGTGAATCGCATCGTCGATAAGGCGATTCAGCAGATCGCTCATGCGTCGCGCCCCCGGTCTGTCGTACCCCAGTCCTTCGACCTGTCCGGTGGTGATTCCCAAGTGCTGGCTGTAGTTCATCCGCGCCCTCCTGAGTTCCCATCTGGTAAACAGTCTAACAACGGGCGAGGGCCGCTGCGAGTTGGGCGGAGCGGCCAGAGACGGTGCAAAACTGTCTGTCTCATTTCTCTCTTGGGCACACGTACTTCGCCAGTTTGCGCCCCTTGGCAACTTCGGTATAGTAGGACTCGTGCATCCCGGCCTGGCGAACAATGTCCATGTTGGTCAAGCCGTCAAGTTCGTCGGCGTATTTGATTCCGAACAGATGAATGTGGGCTACCTGTTCCCCATATGGTGCAGCATCGTACACCTCCCGCAGTTTCCGGCCAGCTTCTTCAAGCGTCATTCTTATTCCTCCATCGCTTTGGCGAAGGCATTATGGGAAGTCATGGGCTTGGGACCGTACCCATTTGATTGTATGGCTCATCCGTCAGCTCCCAACGCCACGGTTTTCAGGGTGCCCTACCTTCACTGATTGAATCAGAGCTTGTCTCAGAAATCTACTACCTCGGGGACGCCAGACTTCTGAGACGAGCTCATAAATGCTGCCCTCAATGGCTCCTAATACCCATATCGTCGCTCAGTCACACTTGCGCCAAAGCGCCGGACGTAGTAGATTCTCTGCATAGGAAACTCGCTGACTTATAGTTACTGCGTCAAGGGAGCGTTTTATGGCGTCTCAAAATGGTAATGGTCACAAGTCACTGGTCGTCGTTCAGCTTTCGGGCGGAAACGACGCGCTGAACACAGTTGTGCCGTACAACGACGGCCACTACTACGACTATCGCCAGACGGTGCGGCTGGAGACCGACAAGGTCCATCCGATCAGCGACACTCTGGCGTTCAACCCCAGCATGGGCCCGATCAAGAGCCTCTGGGACGAGGGTAAGGTGGCAGTGGTCGCCGGCATCGGATACCCAAGCCCGAACAGGTCCCACTTCCGCTCGATGGACATCTGGCACACCGCGCTGCCTGACGACATCGGCAGGGAAGGCTGGCTCGGCAGGGCCACCAAGGAGCTCGACCCGCAGGGCGAGAACGTCCTGACGGCGGTGAATTTCGGACGCGGCCTGCCGCGCGCCCTGGGCGTACGCGGCGTGCCCGTCGCCTCGGTCGGCAACCTCGACACCTACGGTCTGTATCCCGACGTGCAGGACGAGTTCATGCGCAAGTACGCCCTCGAGGCCTTCGCCAAGATGTACGGCGGAGGGCAGGGTAGGGACGCCGTGATGGACTTCCTAGGACAGACCGGTACTGACGCGCTCAAAGGCGCCGACATCCTAAGGACGGCCCCCGCTCAGTACGAGTCCACA
>JAKZVY010000246.1:0-4644 GCA_047515825.1 Dehalococcoidia bacterium | reverse complement strand
GCCGAATACTTCGAGTGTCGCCAGGAGCGTATCGTATGTGTCGAAGAAACCTTCCTTGTCCTCCTGCATGTCGCGGTTGTACGTCAGAGGCAGACCCTTCAGCGTTGTCAGCAGCCCCATCAGGCTGCCATAGACCCGCCCTGTCTTGCCCCTGGCGATCTCTGCGAAGTCGGGGTTGCGCTTCTGCGGCATGATGCTGCTGCCAGTCGTGTATTCGTCCGCCAGCCGGATGAAGCCGAATTCCTCAGACGACCACAGCACCAGCTCTTCGGCCATGCGCGACAAGTGCATGGCGCAGATCGCTCCCGCCGCGTGGAAATCCAGCAGGAAGTCCCGGTCCGAGACGGCGTCCATGCTGTTGGCGGAGATTCTTGAAAACCCTAGCTCGTCCGCGACATACTGGCGATCAACCGGGTACGGCAGTCCGGCCAGCGCGCCGCTGCCGAGCGGCATAACGTCGGCTCTGTCGCGCGCCTGCTCAAACCGCTCCGCGTCGCGTGCGAACATCTCGAAGTACGCCAGCATATGGTGCGCGAACAGCACAGGCTGGGCGCGCTGGAGGTGCGTATACCCGGGAATCACGGCATCCGAGTTCCGCTCAGCCAGAGAAACCAAGCTGCGTCTGACAGCGTGAATCGCGCCCAGCACGGACGAAATCGCGTCCTTGACGTACATGCGCATGTCGAGCGCTATCTGATCGTTGCGGGAGCGGGCGGTGTGCAGCCTGAGAGCCGGTTCCCCCATCAGCTCGAACAGCCGTCGCTCGATGTTCATGTGGATATCTTCCAGCTCAGGCTTCCACGCGAACTCTCCGGCCTCTATCTCGTTACGGACGACTCCTAGTCCCTCGACTATCGCGTCGCGGTCAGACTCGGAGATGATGCCCTGCCTGCACAGCATCCGAGCGTGGACAATCGAGCCGGCGATGTCCTGGCGGTACAGCCGCCGGTCGTAGTGGAGCGAAACGGTGTAGCCGGAGACGACTTCCCTCAAACCCATGTCTCAAAGTCAGTCCGGGCGCTTTGGGACCAGGAACCTGCGGCGCATCGTCAGGATCTGCTCTTCACGCTGGTTGTGGGCGCGGGTCTCGATATAGACGGTGCCCCTGTCCGGCCTCGACTTCGACTCCCGAACGTCCAGTATCTCGCTCTCGGCGTAGATCGTGTCTCCGTGGAACGTCGGGCCGGTATGGACGATGTTCTCGTACTCCAGGTTCGCGATGGCCTTGCCCGACATCTCAGGCACGCTCATGCCGACAACCAAGCTGAGCACATAGGCGCCGTTTACCAGTATCTGTCCGTGCTGGTGCTTGGACATGTGATGCGCGTCGATGTGCAGCGGATTGTGGTTCATCGTGAGCAACGAGAATAGATGGTTATCCATCTCGGTGACCGTCTTGCCGGGCCAGTGCCTGTACACGTCGCCCGTGGCGAAGTCTTCCAGGTATCCGCCGAACGTGTCGCGCCTGTTGTGAATCATGTGATCGTGTCCTTACTCGCCATGCGTGTGTTCATATTCAGCCGTCTCCTCTCGAACCCCGGCCGCCTCTGTACGCAATTCCTCCGCGCATGTCGGAGGCCCAAGCAACTCGAATTCCAGTGTCTTTAGCTTTTCCACATCTAGCCGCGATGAGGCGTCAAGAATTTCAAATCCGATCACCGCTTGATCCGTGCCTATATCTACGGCGACCCAGTTGTCAACCAATTTAGTTTCGACTGTGCCCTTGCCCCGGGCAATATCTATATAGACTGCATCGGCGTATGGGTCGTATGTAACTCTCATTCTATCCACTCCCCGTATCGGGCTATTACGGTTACTACCTCTGTTACTGGGCCTTCCTCGACATATATCACCCTGATTTGCTTATGTGGGTAACTCCTACCTTCGTATTCGTAACCGCCTCGGAACACTTTCTCCTTGCCCAACCTGTTTAGATACGCCGGATATTCGGTTCCTGTATGGATTGTATCAATAACCTCGGACCTGAGGGCGCCGCGTTTACGCATTGAGAGAAGAGCATGATCCGAAAGATTTATCATAGTAGCTGCCCATACCTCTGACCGCATCACTTTATCAAAATGCCCTGTTACTTTACGACGTGACCATTTTCGCGCCACTCCACTTGTTTCGACTATACTGGACGCCCCAACGGATTGGGCCACCGAGTACAGCATGTCCAAATTGCCGGCGCCGCCGAATTTCACAGGACAAGCCTTCACACGCTCGCGACTTTGCTAGATAGCGTACCTCTCCAGAAGCCTACGCGCTATGAGTAGCTGCTGTATCTCGTTCGTACCCTCGCCGATGATCATGAGAGGCGCGTCGCGGTAGTAACGCTCGACGTCGAAGTCCTTTATGTACCCATAGCCGCCATGGATGCGCATGGCCTCCATCGCCACCTCGCCGCATACCTCGGAAGCAAACAGTTTCGCCATGCCCACTTCCAGATCCACACGCTCCTGCCCCGCGTCCTTCTTCGCCGCCGCGTCGTAAGTGAGCAGGCGCGCCGCCTGGATCTTGGTCGCCATCTCCGCCAACTTGATCTGGATAGCCTGGTGCTGCGCGATGGGCTTTCCGAACGCCTCGCGCTGCTGCGCGTATTTTATCGCGGCGTTGAACGCGGCGGTAGCGACCCCCACGGCGCGGGCCGCGACGTTGATCCGACCCGTCTCCAACCCCGCCATGACCTGCTTGAACCCCTGCCCCTCGACGCCTCCAACCAGCGCCTCATACCCGACTCGGCAGTCGTCGAATATCAGCTCAGACGAGTCCAGGCCCCTGTACCCCAGCTTATCGAGGTGCTGCCCGACTCGGATGCCAGGGTTCGGCTTCTCGACGACGAAGCAGCTCATGCCCCTGTATCGCGGCTGGGCGTCAGGGTCGGTCTTTGTCAGCACAGCGAACGCGTTGCCATACTCCGCGTTCGTAATGAACATCTTGGTCCCATTGATGACGTACTCTTCGCCATCCTTCGTGGCGGTGGTTCTTCCCGCCTGTACGTCGCTCCCAGCTTCCGGCTCGGTCAGCGCCAGGCCCCCACGCAGCTCCCCGCTGGCGAGGCGCGGCAGGTAGTTGGATCGCTGGTCGCCGGTGCCGAAGTTGGAGACGATATGCGCCAACACGTGGTGAGTGCCAATTATGCCGCTGACACTCATCCAGCCCCGGCTGAGCTCCTCGAAGATAATCGCGAACGTCGTGTGGTCCAGTCCCAGTCCGCCGTACTCCTCGGGTATCGTGATACCGAAAAGCCCCATCTCCCTCATCGGCTCGATAAGCTCTTGGGGATAGATGTCCTCGTTGTCGTACCGCTGCGCGATAGGTTCCACTTCGCGCTTGACGAAGTCCCTCACGAGCGTGACGATCTGATTTCTAACCTCTGTCGATGTTGCGGTTGTCATGCGACACTCCGTGTTCTCGCCTCGCGCGCTCAGTCCAACAGGTCGAGTGCGGAGCTATCCTCTATTGCGGCCCACAGGCGGGCCAGCATCAGTTTCGATAACTGTAATCCCCGTCCAGACTCAAAGTCCAGAGTCGAGCTGATGATGCCGAGAAAAGTTACCATGTCCAGCAGCCCCCATTGAAAGTCCTCAGTGCACTCCACAGCCGAGTAACCGGGAACTCCGCAAGCAGCAAGCGCTTCGCAGTACGTCTCGATCAACGCGTCTTGGCACCGCCTACGGACATCAGCCTCCAGAGAACCCGCCATAAAATACGCGATATCGTAGGCACCGCGTCCGGCGCGAACGGCCTGCCAATCGATCAGTTTGACCTTCAGCCTGCCGAACTCTGAGTCGAAGAAGATGTTATCGAGCCGGACGTCGCCGTGGACTAGTGTCGTCGGCGCAGAACCCAGCCGCCTCTTGACCTCAGCGACGAACTCCGTCATTCCAAACGCCGCATCCAAGAGCCTCTGAGGAACGATCTCCGCCTCGTTTGAAAGTCTCGACCAAGCCCGCGAGTGAAGCCGCTGGAAGTAACGCCCGCCCGCGTCGAACGACGGGACCCAGTCGCCGAGTGATTCGGCCGGATGGTTCCAGAACCTCGAATGAAGTCGCGCAAGCTCGACGACCACCGCAGAGGCTTCCTCCTCCGAGCACCCAGCGATCTGGTCGCCGGGCCTGAGACCGGACAGATCCTCCATGATTATGCAGATCGAACCCGACGTCGGATCGTGGCTGGCAAAGTAGGTTCCGGGCGCCATGCCCACTACTCCAGCCATCTCCGAGTAGAAACCGGCCTCGGCCTTGTACGCTCCTAGCCGTCGGAGCAGGAAGTGAGTGGGCCGGTGGCCGGAGGTCGTTTTCCAGATCACTGATTCGGGGAGGTCGGGTGAGTGGTTCCGGTGACTGATCCAGATGCGGTACACCGATCCCGCAAACCCGGAACCTTCTCCGATCTGGAGAACCTCGATGCGCTCCAGATCGAAGCCGGTCCTGGACTCCAGCCACTCGGCGCTCATCTGGTCCGGCGCTGTGGGGAAGGGTGGGGCGTCCATCGGAGGAATTATGTCTCCCGCCTGAAAGAGGCTCCCTGCCTACGGCCCAGGTTCTTCGCGGATATGCCCAGCACCCGCAGGAACCCCTCGGCGTCCGAGTGGTCGTACGTCCCCATCGCTTCCATAGAGCTGTCGTCTGTGTACAGCGA
>JAKZVY010000245.1:0-3173 GCA_047515825.1 Dehalococcoidia bacterium | reverse complement strand
TTGCCCTCGACTCGCACACGGCGTTGTTGGTGTGTGAGTGCAGCAGGCGGATCAGGCGCGAGTACGGCGGGTTGCCGTGCTCATGCCGGTGGCGCATCTCAGCCTCGTAAAAGCTCTGATAGTCCTGGGCCGCTGCGGCCTTTATCGCGTAGTTGTCCGGCTGGTATGTCTGAAACACAACGCTGCCCGGCTCGTCGCCCCGTCCGGCACGACCGGCCACCTGGCAAAGTAGCTGGAACGTGCGCTCGCCTGAGCGGTAGTCCGGGATGGTCAGACCGATGTCCGCCAGCACCACGCCGACCAGCGTCACGCCTGGCAAATGCAGGCCCTTAGCGATCATCTGCGTTCCGACCAGCACGTCCGCGTCGCGATTCCTGAACTTAGTCAGTAGCTCTTCGTACTCTCGCGGGTAGCGCGTCGCGTCACGGTCCCACCGGATGATCCTGGCCTGTGGAAACAACTCTGCCACGTGATCAGCGACCGACTGGGTGCCTATCCCGTAGAAGCTCAGCCGGTAAGCGAGGCACTCTGGACAGTGGTCAGGCACACGTCGCCTCCGACCGCAGTAGTGGCAGATCAGCCGCTGCGTCGCTCGGTGGTACGTGAGTGGAACATCGCAGCCACCGCAGCTCACACTGTGGCCGCAATTCCGACACTGCATCTGCGATGCGGTGCCCCTTCTATTGAGGAACATGATCGCCTGGCTGCCCGAGTCAAGGCACGATTCGAGCGCAGCCTGCAGCCTGCGTGAGAAGATGTCGGCGTTGCCGTCGCGAAGCTCGACGCGCATATCGACGATCTGGACCTGCGGCAGTGGCGCGACGGCGGTCGAGCCGTCTCCTCTAAGCCTCAGCCTGTCCGGAAGAAGGTGAAGACCGTACCTCTTTCGCCGTCCCTGGTAGTAAGATCCGACGTCCGGCGATGCACTCCCCAGCAGTGTCACCGCCCCCGTGAGGCGTCCCAACGCCACGGCGACATCACGGGAGTGATAGCGCGGCTGAGCGTCGTGCTGCTTGTACGTCCACTCGTGCTCCTCGTCTAGGACTACGAGACCCGGACTGGATACCGGCGCGAACACCGCGCTCCGAGAGCCGACAACGACCGAGTACTCGCCCGCCTTAATCGCCCACCACTGATCGTGCTGCTGTCCCGGCGTCAGTCCGCTGTGTAGGACCGCGACTTTGCCGGGAAACCTGCCCGCGAACCGCTCGATGGTCTGGGGAGTCAGCGCGATCTCAGGCACCATGACGATTGCCTGCTTGCCGAGTTTCAGACACTCCTCGACGGCTGATAGATATATCTCCGTCTTGCCGCTTCCGGTGACTCCCTGCACCAGGAACGTCCTCAGAAGTCGTTCGGAGTCGCGGAGTGACTGGACGACATCCAAGACCACCGCGCGCTGTCCTTCGGTCAGCGCAACCCGCTCACCAGGCTCGAACACCCGGCCCTCAAGAGGATAGCGGAGCACACGCACTCGCTCGACCTCCAGGAATCGCTTGCGGATAAGCGCCGAGACGACGCTCCCGCCGAACTCGCGCCGCGCCTCGATAGCCCCGATGGATTCATCCGACTCCGCAAGCCTTGTCACCAGCTCAGACTGGCGCGGCGCTTTATTGCCTTCGCCGGACAGCCACCGGACGATCTCCTCCATGGCCGCCTTGCGGACTCTGAGGCTTTCGACGAACCGAGCTTGCGCCGCAGGCCGCGCCGTGCGGACCCGGCGCACCAGAACGCCACGGTTCAGCAGGCTGCTGACTGAGCTCCGCGCCCACTCGCCAAGTGTCGATATCAGACGGTCCAGCTCGACTGGCCCGCGTCTCTCCACCTCATCGATCACTCTGCGCTGCGCGTCCGTGGCGGAGACTGATTTCGTGTCCTCGACATCCGGTGAAATGGACAAGTAAGTGTGAGGTCTGCGACGCCCGCCTGGAGGCAGCATCGGCGCGGCAGCCTCAAATAGCGAGCATACGTAGTGCTCGCTTATCCAACGGGCAAGGGACAGGTGCGGGGAGTCCAGCGCCGGGGTAGGAGTCGTGACATCCAGTACGGGGCGTGTCTCGTCATCCGACACCTGTGAAGTAGGGGATAGGCTGAACACGATTCCCTGAAGCGTGCGAGAACCAAACGGTACGCGCACGAGTTGGCCGGGTGTCAGCTCCATGCCTTCAGGGATGGAGTAGCTGAACGTCTGGGAGTGTCCGGTCGGGACGTCAACGGCGACTTCGGCGTATCTCACAAGACCCCCGAACCGTCATTTCTGAGCGGAGTGAAACGGAGTCGAAGAATCGCGTGACCCTCAACATCGGTTGGTCGAAAGGTGCTTCGGCTGTGCCTCAGCATGACCTTGCCACCGACTAAGCCGGTACTGTCTTCCTCTGTCCGGCCGGCTACCGGCGGGCGCGCTCCCTCCGGTCTTCCCTGATGCGCGCCGCGCGACCGGACCTGTCGCGCAGGTAGTAGAGGCGCGCTCGCCGGACACGACCCCGGCGCACCAGATTGACGTACTCCACGTTTTGAGAGTGCATCATGAAGGTGCGCTCGACACCGATGTCGTAGCTGACTCGGCGAACGGTGAACGATGTGCTCGGTCCGCCTCCGCGAACTCGAATCACCACCCCTTCGAAGACCTGCGTACGGGTGCGATTGGCCTCCGTCACCCGAACACCCACTTGGACGGTGTCGCCGGGGGTGAATCGGTCGATGTTATCGTTGGACTTGAGCTTGACCAGCTCGTGAGCTTCCATGTGTCTCTTCCTACGTGACCTAAGGTCCGCCATCTAGCGTCGCTCAATTGTATAGGCACGGCCCACACAGGTTCAAGCTCAGCTCGATGGAGGCGAAGCGCTTCGAGCCGCAGGGTCTTTCGATTGTTGGACATGGTAGGGATGAATCGGTGTCAATCACCCCCGTATCGGAGCAAGGGGCAGATTTCTACGAGATGTCCCGGATTGAGTTGGTCTGCATCAACTTAGGTGAGTCGGCTACTCCCGGAGCGAAAAAGTTCTTGAAAAACCTGCCGCACCTGCTGCAAGTGCCGCGCTCAAAGCTGAGCGGGAAGCGGTCCAGCTTTGGGGTCTGCGGCAGTTTGGCGATTTTAAACCTGCCGCGCATCTGCCGCACCTGCCGCATCTGCCCCCCTTTGGGGCGCTTCGGCATCTTCGGAGAGCAACCGG
>JAKZVY010000244.1:0-9856 GCA_047515825.1 Dehalococcoidia bacterium | reverse complement strand
TAGTAAGAGACGGCAGACCCCAGAAGGTGCACGCCTGCACGCGCTGCATCAGGACAGAGACCAAGTCGTCGATGAAGGGCTGACTGCCCTCCAACACTCTACCCCGCCGCTCACGGGCCTGCACACTCTAGCACTGCGCAGGCCCTTTTAGTTTGTTGACACCTTCCAGCGCCAAAGCTAAGATTATCGCGCTGAGATTACCAGCTAGGCGGGCACGACTGACCCTTCACGGAGCGACAGATGGCAGAATACACCAAGTCGGAAGCTATGGACTGGGCGCGTGAGAATCTCAGGGGGCAGTGGTCCACGTTGATGACTCCCTTCACGCCTGACGACGAAATAGACGAAGATGGCCTGCGGACCAACGTCGCCCGCGTCAGGTCACTGGGCACTCACGGAGCCGGCTGCACCTGGGGCATGGGCGAGTTCTGGAGCCTGGACCATGAGGAGCGGCTCCGCGTCTACGACATAGTTGCGGAGGAGTCCGCGGGCAGTTGGCCCATCGGCGCGCACGTTTCACACACGTCGGCCAGGGCCATGACGAGCCTCGCCAGGTACGCCGAGGGTGTGGGGTTCGATCTGCTCATTGTCGGCGCTCCCTACTTCGTCACCAACACCGAGGACCAGGTGGTCGAATGGGTCAAGCTGCTTGCAGACAGCACCAATCTCGCTATCATGTACTACAACTCGCCGCAGTTCGGGACGGTGATGAGCGCCCAAGGCCTTCAGCGCATATGCCGGATACCGAACGTCGTGGGGGTCAAGGAAGCCAGCTTCAACCGAGACCTCTCCCTAGAGACGCACGAGCTTGTGGGCCACGACGCCATCATCAGCACACCCGACGAGTGGATACTCTTCGCGGGCAGGGAGTCTGGGTTCGAGCAGCAGGTGATGTTTGCCAACACGTCGGACTGGAGGTTCGATACCCCAGAGAAGAACTACTACGTCCAGTTCATAGACAAGGCCATGCGGGGCGACCTAGACGACGGGTTCTACGAGACTCACGTCAAGCCGATAAAGCAGGTCTCGGACAAATGGTGGGGATACACTGTCCAGAAGTTCGGCGGTGCGCTGCCCGCCTCGATGTGCAAGTACTGGGGCGAGCTGATGGGGCTGTCCGGCGGCCACGTCCGGCCTCCACTCGCAGACCTTTCAGACGAAGAGAAGGCGGATCTCAAGTCGGACGTAGAGACGGCGCTGTCTCAGCTTCCTTAGGGAACGCGATCCGAATGTAGGAACGCCACACAGTTCAATAACTAACGAAACAGATTCCAAGGCCCGCACAGTCAGAGGTGGACATCCATGCTGCTCATGGTAAGCGTTCAGAATCTCAAAGAGGCCATCGAGGCGCTGCACGGCGGCGCAGACATCGTCGACGTCAAGAACCTTCAGGAGGCCCTGGTCGGATCCGCTCATCCGCTCACGGTAAAAGCGGTGAGGGACGCCATTCCAGACGCGCGCCATGCGAGCGTCACCCTCGGCGTCGTGCCGAACCAGGCGGGCACGGTCGCCATGGCCGTCTACGCAGCCGGTGTGCTGGACGCGACCTCCGTGAAAGTCGGATTCATGCAGACCGAGTACCAGCAAGCGGTGGAAGTCCTACAGGAGTGTCGCGAGGCGCTGGACGCCTTCGACACCAAGCTCATCGGCTCCCTGTTCGCCGACAACCCCCTCTACGACGGCCTAGACGCGAGCCATATGGTAGACCTGGCTGAAGACGGAAGATGCGACGGCTGGCTGATCGACACTCTCACCAAGGACGGGCGAAACCTGTTTGACTTCATCCCCGAATCCGAACTCAGAGATATGGTGCTCTCGGGCAAGAAGTCGGGGATGTCCACCGCTCTGTCCGGCCACCTCAAGATGGACGACCTCGACGAGTTGGCGCGGATCAATCCAGACATCGTCGGCGTGCGGGGCGCGGTCTGCCAGAAGGGCGACCGGGAGGCGGCCGTCCACCGCGACGCGGTCGGAGAGTTCAGGCGGCAGCTCGACCTGCGCAAGTCGGGACAGATTAGCGTCCGCGAGGCGCATATCATGGCAGGGAACGGGGCGAAAGGCAACGGCCAGTCCGGCGCCGGCGGCTGGGTGGTGATCGACGGCACGGGCAAGACCTGCGCGGGCATACTGGCCGCGTTGACGGCCCAGATCGAGGGCGACGCGCAGTCGTTCATCGAGGTGATCATCCCTGACGTACTCAACACCTACGACGTAGTGGTCTGGGCTGAAGAGGCCAATCACAGCGTCCTCACCCAGCGCAAGGACGAATTCGGCACCACCAGGATGCTGATCAGGCCCTGAGTCCAGCCAAGACCCAGTGCGCCCCAGTTGGACCCCCAAACCCGGCGATCGCATCGTAAGGCACCCTCGACGGGAGGAGCTCAGCCCAGTTACGGTGTCCGTCGACTCGCGCAAAGTACAGTCGCGGGCGCTGACTTCACCCCTTATCATCATCTACGTGTTTGCAGGCATGATCGCCGTGAGCACGCTGATCCTCTTGATGCCGTTCACTCATCATGGCGGTGGGTTCACTCCGTTCGTAGTTGCGCTGTTCACCGCGACCTCGGCGATTACGGTCACGGGGCTGACGGTGCAGGAGTCGTCGACGTACTGGACGACCACGGGACAGTTTATCCTGACGGGAATGATCTTCATCGGTGGACTGGGCTTCATGTCGCTGGCCACATTCGCACTGGTGCTTGTCGGCCAGCGAGTGACACTTTCGCAGCGTCTGCTCATACGCGAGAGCTTCGGCGGCGACCTGCTGGGGATGGGTCACGCAAGCCTGGTGCAGCTTACGGTCGGTATCGTCTTGTTCGCCGTAATATCTCAGCTAGTGGCTTTCGCCATCCTGGCAATCCACTTCTCGTCCCTCTATCCGGCGGATCAGGCGCTGACGATGGCGCTGTTCCAAGCCGTATCCGCGTTCAACAACGCCGGGTTCGTGTTCCTGGCCGAAGAGGGTGGCTTCGCGACTTTCAGGTCGGATGGAGTGGTCATGGGAGTGACCGCAATGATGATCTTGCTGGGGGCCATAAGCTACGGCGTCATCATCGACGTGGCGCGGCACCGTCGGTTCCGGCTATTCGGGCTGACCACCAAGCTCGTTCTGATTCTGACCGCGGGCACGATCATACTGGGAATTGGCGTTTTCCTCGTGTTCGAGTACAGAAACCCTCAGACGCTTGGCATGCTTCCGGTGAGCCAGAAGCTGGCCACGGCCACATTCGAATCGGTGAGCGGGAGGACGGCAGGCTTCACCACTTTGGACTACTCGACAACGGAACAGGAGACAAACTTCATGATCACCAGTCTTATGTTCATCGGAGGGGCATCGGCGTCGGTGGCGGGCGGTATCAAGGTGAACACGCTGGCGGTGATCCTCGTGGCGGTCATGTCGACAATCCGGGGGCGATCCAGCGCGACGGCATTTGGCCGCGAAATACCGGAGCAACAGGTCAGAAGGGCGCTGGTGCTGGGGGCAATATCCATCACGGTGGTGTTCGCGGTCGCGGTGTCGCTGAACATAACGGACGGCACCCTGGACTTCCTGGACCTGTTCTTCGAGAGCGTATCCGCGTTCGGGACCGTCGGCCTCAGCACAGGCATCACCTCAACCCTCACACAGTGGGGCCAGCTCGTCCTAGTGGCCGCGATGTTCGTGGGCAGGGTCGGTCCTTTCACCATGGGCATCGCTATGTCCCAACAGGGCGAGGGAGACAGGTATCGGTTCGCCCATGAACGCGTTACAATAGGCTGAGCCGGAAACTAAGGCATGTCCCGGTCCCGTCGTATTTGTGACAGGATGAAGGGATAGGGTTGGCAAAGACCCTGTTCTGAGGAGAGTACCAATGAAAAAGCAGATCGCAGTCCTCGGACTTGGAAGATTCGGCGCGAGCGTGGCTCGATCACTGTACAACCTCGGTCACGACGTGCTCGCGATCGACAACGACGAGCTCCGGGTCCAGGCAATCATGGGCACCTCAACCTACGCACTAACCGGGGACTGCACCAACGACACAGTGCTCAAAGAGCTAGGGATACCCGACTACGATGCGGCGGTGGTGGCGATAGGCTCGGACGTTGTCTCCAGCATAATGACCTCGGTACTGTTGAAGACTATGGGCGTGCCATACGTAGTCGCGCGCGCGCACAACGAGCTGCACGGCAACACGCTGGACCGGATCGGCGTAGATAAGGTGATACACGCTGAGGAGGAGATGGGCAATCGGCTGGCGCACAACATGTTCAATCCAAACGTGGAGGAGTACCTGGAGATCACTTCCACTTTCGGCATCAGCAAGCTCAGAGTACCTGAGAGGTTTGTAGGCATGAGTCTCAAGGAGCTGGGCTTTTCCAGTCCCAGAGATAAGTACGGGCTTGCGGTGCTCGCGCTGCGGCGCGGGAGGGATATAACCCTGAACCCCGACACGGACGACAGGCTGCGAGGCGGCGACTGGCTTGTACTGGCAGGTCGGGATGAGCTGCTTGACCAGCTCGACCGCTCCGCGCCGGAGCCTGCGGCCATGGCCGCTGCGGCTGTGTCCTAGACCGTCACCCACAACCACAATAAAATCGGAGAGGATTCGACTTGATCGGTTGGCTGAAAAGGCCGAACCACTCGCGAAACGCAAGCACGAACGGCGCGCGAGTCTCTTCAATACTCGTCCCGGTCACCGGGGCGCCATGTGACGAGGACGTCGTGAGACTGGGATGCGATCTGCTGGACTCGGGCCGATCCACTCTGTACATGGTGTTCGTGATAGAGGTGGCTCGGGACTCCCCGCTTGACGCTGTGATAGCCCCCGACACCGAACGGGGTGAGGAAACCCTCAGACAGATGGAAACTGTGGCCAACGGTCACAAGTGTATGGTCGAGGCGCAGCTCGTCCAGGCCAGAAAGGCGGGATCGGCGGTGGTCAGAGAGGCCGTCGACAGGGGAGTCGACGCCATAGTCGTGGGCGCACCCTACATGGAAGCTCACAGAGCTTTCTCGCCGGGAGATTACATCCCGTACCTGTTGCGTCATGCTCCATGCAGGGTGATCGTTTTCCGTGAATCCGCTGCCGCGTCAGAACCCGCGAACACGACGGCGGCCTTCAGGGTGCGATAGATGAACAACAACGCGAGACACGCAGCAGTGAGAGGAGAGCGAAGTCGGGTCACCATCGCGGGATGCGGGAGGACGGGAGCGGCGATCGCAGAGGCGCTGAGCCTGCACGGAATCCGGGTACGGATAATCGACCTGGCTCCCGAAGCATTCAACCGGCTTCCGGCGCGGATGGTCGAAAGGGGTCAGATAAGCCCAGTTCTGGGCGACGTGACACTGGAGTCCAACCTCAGAAGAGCCGTGGACCAGGACTCCGTGACCTTCATCGCAATGACAAGCAGCGACACTGTGAACATAATGGCGGCTCAGATCGCATACCATACTATGATGATTCCAACTGTCATCTGCCGGATAGACGACCCTGTAAAACGCGACCTGTACGAGAGGCTGGAGTTGACGGCGCTGAGTCACACCAACACGATGACTGAGCTTGTGACGAATCTGATTAAGTGATCGGCGGGGCGCATGTACGTGATAATAGTCGGCGCCGGCAAAGTGGGATCTGAGATGTCCCGCTGGCTGATCGAGGCCGACCAGGAGATTACGGTCATAGACCGTAATCCCGGCAGGTGCGTGGCTATCGAAGAAGAGTTCGGCAGCGTCGCCGTGACGGGCGATGCCACGGAGTCCGCGGTCCTGAGCGGTGCGGGCGCGATCCGCGCCGATGTTGTGATCGCCACGGGAAGCGTGGACGAGGAGAACCTCGTGATCTGCCAGATGGCAAAGCATCTGTTCAACGTGGAAAGGGTGATGTCCATCGTGAGCATCTCGGAGCACGTGGACCTGTTCAACCGGTTGGGAATAGACGTTACTGTGGACACCACTGCGATCCAGGTGACTGAGATTCAGCGGGGCGTGCGGGGGTTGATTGGAGAGGAGATCAGAGACCTGTGATGGCTTACAGGCTTGCCTATCTGGGACCTGAGGGCACCTACAGCGAGCAGGCGGCGGTGGACTACGATCCCGACGCGCAGCGCGTCCCCTACCCCAGCATCCCGGCGGTGTTCGGAGCGGTTGACAGAGGCGAGGTGGAGCAGGCGGTCGTCCCGATCGAAAACAGCATCGAAGGCGTGGTAACGTTTACTGTCGATCTTCTCATTAGCGAGTCGGACCTGAAGATCAGGAACGAGGTCGTCTTGCCCATCCACCATTACCTGCTGTCGGAGCCGGACACCGCGATGGAGGACGTGAGGGTCGTTTACTCACATCCTCAGGCGATCGCGCAGTGCCGCCGATACCTCGGGCGAAACCTGCCGAACGCTGAGCACGTCGCTTCGCTGAGTACGGCCGGAGCCGTCGAGGATATGCGGAACAGCGCGCTCCCTGCCGCGGCGATCTCAAGCCGGCGGGCCGCGGAGATTTTCGGAGCGACTATTTTGGACGCCAACCTCGAAGATACTCAGAATAACCAGACGCGGTTCGTAGTGCTGGCCGCTGAGGACGGCAGCCGCACCGGCGCGGACAAGACATCGATCTGCTTCGACTTCTCCGAGGACTCGCCGGGCATACTCTACGATACGCTTGGGGAGCTAGCTCGGCGAAGGGTCAACATGCTGAAGATCGAGTCGCGCCCGGACAAGAGGAGCCTGGGCAGGTACGTGTTTCTGATCGACATGGAGGGTCACCGGGAGGACCCGGTGGTGAGCGAGGCGCTGGACGGAGTCCGGGCTCGCACGGCCATGTTCAAGGTATTCGGCTCCTACCCCAGGGCCAGGACCGAGACGTGAAGCGCCGCATACCCGCGCCGGAGTCCAGAGACAAATGTGGGCTGGATCGGTGTAGATCCAGCCCTTTCTTTATGGTCTGTGGAGCCTATCAGGCGGACGTGGGCGACTGCTGATCGCTGGTGGGTTCAGCTTCGGCGTCGGCCTCAGTATCTGTAGCGGTCTCAGCTTCGGCGTCGGCCTCAGTATCCGGGGCGGTCGTCTGAGTCGCCTGAGCAGGCTGGTGTCCGTCTCCGACGTTGATTCCGGAACTGACCACTTCGACTTCCTCCGTAGCGTCGGTCTTGGCTTTGCGGGAAATTCCCAACGCGGAGGAGCCACGCTCTCTTAGGGAGTCGACCGCCGGGCCTACTCTGCCGCTAACGTCTTCCAAGCCGGACATGCCGTACCCTCGCACGTCGGCCGCAAGCTCGTCGGCGCGTGTTCGCCATGTGTCGCCGAGCTCTCGCAGCTCCGCACGGGTCTCTGAGCCCGAACGCGGGGCAAGCAGCAGCCCCAACAGCGCTCCTATCGTTCCACCTACGAAGAGTCCAAGTACGAATCCTCCGCGACCGTTTCCGTTGTTAGCCATATCCAACCTCCTAGTTCTAGTCGTCTTTGTCTTTCTTTCGCTTTCTGAACATGCCGAGAACGAACCCCGCTATCCCACCGAGTCGTCGGGCCGTCCCCATGTTAGAGGCTGCAGGCTCGACCACCTTCTCGGAAACCATCGTGACGGTTTCCTGCACCGTATCGACTGTTGACTTGAGCGTGTTCAGAAGCTGACGGAGTTTGCTGAAGGTTATGACCAGCGCGACGAGCGCGACCGTCAGCAGGACTAACAGAACGACATCCCTGACCAGTCCGACTATGGCGGCGATGTCGCTGACCGTCTCCAATCAAGCCTCCGAGATTCAATCTGAGTTAGAACAATCCTAGCATGGGGCCTAGGTTGTCGCAACGGAGATTTGGTTCTTGACGCGGGCTTTTCGGGGCACGCGAATGCCGGAGGGACGGCGGAGACTTGCGTCAAGGGTCCGGGTCTTGCTGGGACTCGGGGTCTTGCTGGGACTGGCTGCGCATCCGGTCCAAGACCAACTCCCAGATGGAGGGACCGGGACGTTCCGGACTGTAGCGCGACAGCTCGCCCCGGTCTTCCTGAATCTCGATCTGTTCGCCGACCCGTGCCCAGAACCTCTCGGCTACATCGTCGTCGGAGAGGTCCACTTCGGGGAAGTCGACTACCTTGACCCTGTCTATGTTGGGGAGAGGGTCATCGGGGCCGAGTGGGAGCGGGGGGATTCTGCCCCTCTCTTCCAGTCTCTCGCATAGGTCGAGGACTCTCATCCAGAAGCGATCAGGGAGGGAGGCGATGTCGGTGAAGCTCATCGTGGGGGAGTTCTCAGGACTGGCCCCCGTATCGGAGTACGGGGCAGGTTCTTCCTGAGAGTCTTCTACGGCTACGGCGGCCTGGGTCGTGTCCGCTTCAGGGGCGATCGGGTCAGAGGCCGAGTTTTCGGAATCCTGGGCAGGCGCGTTGCCATTTTTCCCACCCTTCGACAGGCTCAGGACAGGGTTCTGGGCCTTCTGACCGTTGAAGTACTCGGACGAGACGTGGTGTGCGCAGAGCCAGGAGCACTCGACGGCGCTGGGCATCGCCCAGCCACGGCTGAGTAGCTCTTTGGCGGCCGCCAGGTTGTAGTGCGGCTTGTATGGGTCTTCCTGGGTCTCCATGATCTGGATGAGCTTGCGGACGATGGTCTTCCCGCTGGAGGTCTCCTTGCGGATGAAGCGTGCGATGTCCGAAATGACGGGATCCAGGACGAGGTATGGGTCTGACTGTCCGTAGTCGGCGGCGAGGTTCTTGGCGGAGGTGCGTTCGCCCTTGGTGGACGCTCGCTTACGCCGGGCGCCGTAGCTTCGGACGTACTCGGCGGCCTCGTCTGAGCCGAGGTTGGAGAGAATCTTTGCGGCTTCGAGCTCGTGGTGCGGCTCGTAGCTGGGGAGGTCTCCCTCCATGGCCTTGACGAGGAACTTGACGATCTTCAGGCCGTCATCGGTCTGATTCTTGACGAGCTCCCTGAGCTCCTCGATGCCAATATCTTTTATGTGGTCGTGTGGGCAGTCTGGCGCTTTGGTCAGTTCTGTTGTCTCTGATGCACTCATGTTCTCAATGATAGGGCACATTCGTGCGGGTGTCAAGGGGGATTCTGTCTGAACTGTGATTCTTGTGATTTGTGTGATTCCTCTGATTGTGGAGTCCACGAAAGAGGCGAAACGGAGGTCTAGTGTGGAGAATCGGGGATATTCGCTGGAGATGTTGGAAGGTTGGTTCTCAGTTGGAGCAGTTGGAGCGCGGTTTACGGCGCATCGGGATTGGGTCAGGATTGGGGGCCGCGCTTATTGAGGTTGGTCGCGGTTTGCCACTAGTTGCGATGCCTAGCCCGAGACTCCCGCAAGTTCACTCGCTCTAGCAGTGCCTCTCTAATAGTATCTAAGTGTTCAGAAATGCCGAAGTACTCCCCCACCATCTCGTCTATACTCAAGTGTTCGGTAGTGCAAATTTCGTCTTGTATTGCTAAGGGGTGTCTGTGTTGAAGCTTATTGTATAGGTCTTTGGCAGCTTCGGAGAAATCGAAAGCAAATCCGATTGGCAACGTCTTCATGTCAGTAGCTTCGACCTTGAGCATTCCGCCGCCAAGATTCCGCCTTCCAGTGACTTCTCGGAAAAGCCAGACGAGGGATGAGTTCATGTAGGCCCAAAGGCAATAGTGCATATCCGATTCCCACAGGCTTTGTCGCAAGTACAAGTCCACACCACTAAACGAATGGGCTCTACAGGCGTTAAAAGCACAGTAGTATCTGCCAATGCCACGGGGCATAATCAGCGCAGGCACCTTGCTCGCACGTTTTCCAATTTCACTTCTCAAGACAGCGCTGTCGGCCTCGCTAGCAACAAAGTGTGCGGGATCCAAAAGTGTGGGAACATTGGCCCCAGGAGCGTTGATAGCCTCTTTTCGGACGTTGATGCCCTGTCCGAACT
>JAKZVY010000243.1:0-6059 GCA_047515825.1 Dehalococcoidia bacterium | reverse complement strand
CCAGCAGGTATGCCCGAAAGCCTCTCCAACTGGAGCAGTTCCATCGGGTGCTGGGCCAATTGGGACTCTTCAGCCGTCAGCCCATCCAGGTTCCGATCACTGAGAGTGCGTCGCGGCAAGCCGCCCCATCTGAAGGCAAGCGCCGCTGGTGGTGGCCGTTCGGCTAGTATCGCGTCGGCCTAGTCTTGGCAGTCCACTAAGTCATGTCCGTTGTCGAAGCGCATAGCCTCACGTTCAGCTACGGCACACTCCAGGTGTTGAACGGACTCTCGTTTTCCGTGCGGGAAGGGGAGATATTCGGCGTGCTCGGAGCCAACGGCTCCGGCAAGACGACTCTCATGAGGATGATGGTCGGCCTGCTTCGTAACGACGGCGGGACACTCACCATCTACGGCGAGTCCCCATCTCCACGCCAAGCGGCGCAGGTCGGCTACATGCCACAGCTCAGCGCCCTGTACCAAGAGCTCTCCATCAGGGAGAACGTTGACTTCTTCGCGCGGATGTACGGGATGTCCGACCGTCGTTCACGCGCCAGGTCTGTGGAGGAGGCGATCGATCTGGTGGGCCTGGCGCCGCGAAGCGCCGACCCGATTCTCAACCTCAGCGGAGGCATGCGTCAGCGCGTCAGCCTCGCTATCGCTCTGGTCCACCGTCCGGCGCTGCTGCTGCTGGACGAACCGACCGTCGGACTCGATCCCGATCTTCGTGCCGTCTTCTGGGAGCGCTTCAGACGGATGACCGAATCGGGCACGACCATCATGATCTCCAGCCACACGATGGATGACGCCGCCCACTGCGACCGGCTGGCGTTCCTCAGAGACGGGAGAGTCATCGCCCTCGATACGCCTTCCGCGCTCCGCGCGGCCACCGGACGCCCCGACGCCTCTCTCGAGGATGCGTTCCTACACTTCCTCCGTAGCTCGGACGACTGATGTCTTTCGACCGCATTCTGGCCATCACCGAGCGGATCATCAGGCAGATCGTCAGGGATAGACGGTCTATCGGCCTGCTGATCGCCGGTCCCCTCATCGTCATGTCCCTCGTAGGATTCAGCCTGGCCGAACAGAGGGCGATCCTGGACAGAGTCGCCCCAGGCCTGCTGGCCGTGTTCGTTCTGTTCTTTACGTTCATCCTTACCGGCGTCGGATTCCTGCGCGAGCGCGCTCAGGGAACGCTCGAACGTCTCCAGACCACTCTCGTGGGCAGCTTTGACATCATGCTCGGCTACATGCTCGGCTTCCTCATATTCGCCATCGTGCAGACCGTCGTGATCCTCTCGTTCACCATCTTCGCGCTCCGCATCGACTACAGCGGCAGCCTCTGGGAGATCGGAGTGGTCCTCTTCCTCGTCGTCACCGTCGCCGTCAGCCTGGGCATATTCATCTCCAGCTTCGCCAACAACGAGTTCCAGGTAGTCCAGTTCATCCCGATCGTCCTCGCGCCACAGATATTCCTGTCCGGCGTCATAATTCCCGTCGAGCAGATGCCCACCCTCTTCGAGTGGTTCTCCGTCGTGCTTCCCCTCACCTACGCCGTCGATGCACTGCAAGAGATCATGCTGCGGGGAACTGACATCGTCGAGGTGTGGCCCGACATCGCTGCGCTGGCAGTATTTTCAGTGGCGCTGTTGGCCGCGGCGGTGGTCACGCTGAGGCGCTAGTGTATGGACAATCTCAGTCCTGATGGTCACAATCGTTCGTACTGAGCTTGTCTAAGGACGGTCTGCAGACTGTCACAACAATGTGGACAGTCCGCTAGAGTATTCGCCGCATCACGAGATGTGCTTCTTGCGTGACCGCATGTAGTCCACCATCACGTACTGCCCAAGCTGGTTCGGCGTTGTGTAGAACGCACGGCCCTTGTTGATCTTCGTCACCTGGTCGATGAAGTCCATCAGGTAGTAGTTCGTTTCGAGCATGAACGTGTTGATCGTAATGCCGTCCTGGGTGCAGCGCTTCACCTCTTTGAGCGTCTCGTCGATGGTGCGATAGCTAGGCGGGTAGCTGAAGTAGGCGTGACCGTCTTCCAGATGCGTGGTCGGCTCTCCGTCGGTCACCATGATCACGTGCTTGTTCGCGACATTCTGCCGCGACAGCAGCCTGCGGGCGAGCATCAGACCGTGCTGCATGTTGGTGCCCGAGTTCCAGTAGTTCCAGGTAATCTCCGGGAGGTCCTTCTCCTTGAGTTCCATCGCGTAGTCCGAGAATCCGACCAGGTAGAAAAAGTCGCGAGGAAACTGCGAATGTATAAGCCAGTAGAGTGCCATCGCGACCTTCTTCGCTGACCCCCAGTAGCCGAACATCCCCATCGACTTGCTCTGGTCCAGCAGCAGCACCGTCGCCGTCTGGGTCAGGTGCTCGGTATGATGAATTTCCAGATCTTCCGGCGATAGTCGAATCGGCACTGACGGTCCACCCCTCACCACGCCGTTGAACAGAGTACGGTGCAGGTCGATGTCGAACGGGTCTCCGAACTGGTACTGGCGCGTCTCGCCGGTGAGCTCGCCGCCGTCTCCCCGGGCATAGACCTCGTGCCTGCCGATGCGCTCCTTCTTCAGCTCGGCGAACACCTCCCTGAGCGCCCCCTGCGCGAGCTTCCGCATCCCCCGCGCTGTCAGCTCCAGCCTGTCCCCCGATCGGCGCAGGTATCCCGCCTCTTCTAGCTGCTCGGTCAACCTCTGGAGGTCCTCCATCTGGCGACGCGCGTCCTCGCCCAGGTGCTCGTCCACCTTGTCTAAGTCCACGTCCTCAATGTTCCCATGGCGCATCACGGACTCCATCTGCTCGTCCAGACGGTCCATGTCCTGGAGCTGCTCCATCAGTTGCATCGCCTGGTCCAGCGTGACCGACTCGTCGCCCATGAACGGATAGTCAGCCGCCATGTCCTCGAACGGGAACATGGCGTACATCACGGACGCCAGCTCGGCCAGGTCCTGCATCATCGAAGAGTTCATTGACGACTGCAGCATGTCCTCCAGCTCTTGCCGCATCTGCGGGGACATCGAGTCCATCAGCGACTGCATCGAAGCCATCTGCTGCTGAAGCTGCTCGATCAGCTCGTCCAGGCTTGCGGGCCGATTTGGGTCGAAGAACTGGCCGTACTGCTCCATGAACCCCTCGAAGTCGGGGTCGTCGCCAATAGCGCGGTCGCGTAGCATCTGGTTCAGTGCCTGCACCATCTCCTGCATCCCCTGCATCTCTTCCGGAGACATCCCCTGGATTGCGTCCTTCATCCCCTGAAAGAAGTTCTGCATCATCTGCTGTCGGAGCATGTCCATCAGCTCCTCGAACTTCTGCCGCGCCTCCTGGTTCATGAAGTCGTACTCGGATAGCTCGCGCATCTGTCCCGCAGTGCTGTCGGGCAGCAGGTCGAGCTTCTCTAGGTTCCGTTGAGCCTGCCTTTCGAGCACGTCCTTCGCGCTCCTCAGAACGTCCGCGGCCTCTCCCGCCTCTTGAAGCTGTTCATCGGCCTCCGACAGCCGGCGCTCGATGCCTCGCCGCTCGGTGTCGATAACGTCCTGCAGCCGTTCGGCGATGTCGTCCATTGCCGATTCGAGGTTGTAGCGTTCGAGCTGCTCCTGTTGAAGCCGCTTGAGCCGCTCTCTCAGCTCGCGCAGCCCGGTGATACGCTGGCCGTCGTCGCCGGACATCCCCCCGCGCATGAGGTTCCGCATCGCGCGGCCCACGTCGCCGTGATTCATGATGTCCTCTGACAGCGCTTCCAGGATGTCGTCTTCGTCGAAGTCGAACGGATTCTGGGAGCCGTCCCAACGCGAGTAGCGATAGCTGACCATTGGCTGTCTCTCTCGGGGCCGTCTTATCGGCCCGGCAGGTTGAGGGCAATCATATACCAAGTTGTCGTGATGAGGCCATGTACCCGCGGCCAACCCAGTTTTTCCTATGATATACTCCGAGCCGACCCCTATCTAGGAAGTGAATATGAAAATTACTTCTCTCACAATGGAAACCTACCGCTGGAAGCGGGACAAGCCGATTCGCAACGGGATGTACGTGTACCCGACGGCGGGCCTGAACGTCGTCAAGGTCGAGACCGACGAGGGCGCGACAGGCGTCGGCCTCGCCGGCGGAGTCCAGGGCGCTGAGGAGATAGGCGAGGCGATCCTGGACCACTTCGCCCAGGTGGTCGTCGGACAGGACCCGTTCGACACCGAGCGCATCTGGGACAACCTATGGCAGCCGAAGCTCGTGGGACGCCGCGGCATTACCACGCGCGTCATCAGCGGAATCGACATCGCCCTCTGGGACCTCAAGGGCAAGGTCACGAGCTTGCCCGTGTACAAGCTGCTCGGCGGCTTCACGAACAAGGTCCCGGTGTACATCGCGGGCGGCTACTACGAAGAGGGCAAGGGTCTCGGCGAGCTGGCCGAGGAGATGGTTGTCAGCGTCGAGATGGGCGCCCGCGCGGTCAAGATGAAAATCGGCGGCGCTCCGATCAACGAGGACGTCGAGCGTGTCCGCGTCGTGCGCGAGGCCGTTGGCCCGGACGTGAAGCTCATGGTCGACGCCAACTGCGCATATCGTCACTACGAGGCGCAGGAGATCGCGCACAAGATGGAGCCTTACGACGTGTTCTGGTTCGAAGAGCCGGTCAACCCCGACGACTACGAGGGCCATCGGCTAGTCACCAACTCCACCATCATCCCCGTTGCGACAGGGGAGAACGAGTACACGCGCTACGGGTTCCGCGAGCTGATCGAGGGCCGCTGCTGCGACATTCTCCAGCCCGACGGCCTGATCATGGGCGGCGTAACGGAGTTCATGAAGGTCGCGGCAATGGCGCAGGCCCACGACATGATGATAGCCCCTCACGGAAACCAGGACGTTCACGTCCATCTGGTGTCGGCGATCCCGAACGGCCTGACGGTCGAGTACTACCGCAGCTCCACCGATCCGATGTGGGGAAGGATGTTCAACGAAACCCTGGAGGTCGAGGACGGCCACGTCAGCCCACCCGACCGCCCCGGCTTCGGCATCAGCCTCAACGAAGAGGCCCTGGCCCCTTACCGGGTGTCATGACGCGGATTCGCTGAGCGGCTTACGGAGTCCGACTCGCTCTCCTCGTCGCCCTCGCCCTCTGCGCCTTCGGCCTCTTCACCCTCGACCCCTTCGCCTTCTTCGTCGAACGTCTCCGTTTCGAGCCTTGGCGGGGCCACACGGGCGATGGTGTCGTCGGGGTCGTTGAGAACCGTGACGTTGCCTGGAACAGACACATCGCGCACTAGGATCGAGGCGTCGAAATCGACCAAGCCAGAGATTTCGACCGGTATCTCGGCCGGCATGTTCATCGGCAGAGCCTCGATCAGAAGTGACTGGACGTTCTGAAGGAGCGTTCCGGCCATCTCAGACACCGCGAGCGATGTTCCGCTAATGACCAACGGGACCTCCGCGCTCACGGTCTGAGACACGTCCACCCGCAGAAAGTCGACGTGGATGACCTCGTCCGTTACCGGGTGCCGTTGGACTTCTCTGACGAAGCAGACCTTCTCGTCTCCCTGTCCTTCGTACTCTACGGACACCGGGATGTTCGACCCGACCTGTAGAAGAAGCCGGTTGAGCGTAAGATCTTCAACCTGAAGGTTCTCGGGGCCCATGGCCGCTCCGTAGAGGTGAACGGGGATGATCCCCTGCCGTCTTAGCTGTTTGACCTTCTTTCCGATGACGGTCCGGCGGTCGAGCTTCAGAGTCTGTAAGTCCATTCTTCGTTCCTTTGAAAGTGGGATTCGATTGATCCCGTGTGGTCGTTCACTGGTATCCGGAGACAGCGGTGGCATGAGTGGTTCTCACGGGAGCGCTGCCGACGCGACAACCGATTCTAGCACAGGGCCTCGGCTGGCTGGTAGGAGGTTACAGTTCCCCAGGGCCTTTCCAAAGTCATGAGAGATCGGTCACAACCGTGGATGGGTGAGCACAGAGTCGCTGCGCCCTGCCGGTGAGAGCTTCCTTTTGTGACCATAGAGAGCAGTTACCCCTTAGCCCGAATCCACCGAAGGAGGGCGTCGGGTCAGTGTCCTGAAGCGGCAAGAGGGTGTTCCTGTGAAT
>JAKZVY010000242.1:0-2916 GCA_047515825.1 Dehalococcoidia bacterium | reverse complement strand
GTGAGAAACACAATCGTGCTCAGGATGAACAGCGTGGGGACGACGAGTATCAGCCGTCTTAAGATGTAGGCTCTCACGTGAAGTTCCTAACGACGGCACCCTGAAAACCGGCTGGGGGAACTGAGAAGTCTCGGCTCCCCCCAGTTGGACACCCTCACCCCTTCGACAAGCTCAGGGCAGGCTCTAGCCCTCTCCCATCAAGGGAGAGGGAATCTGCTCGAAAAACTTCGAGCAGATTCTTCAAATCTAGTTTGAAGTGGTACTAGTTGGTGGACTGCGCCTTCAACTCCTGATCGAGCCAGAAGCGAGCGAACAGCTGCGAGAATCGCTGCTGCAGTCCCAGATGGTACTCGCCATTGTAACCGATCAACCACGGCTGGGCCGCGTTGAACGCCTGTGCCTTCATCCCCCAGACGTACAGGTGCTGCCTGGAGAGCTCCAGATCGAGCTCTTTGATGATGCGCTGCCGCTCTTCGTAGTTGGGCGCGGCCTCAGCCGCCTCGATCATGGCGTCAAACTCCGGGTTACGCACTCCGGTGTAGTTGTAGCCGCCTTCTGAGTGAATGAAGGAGCGCAGGACCGTGATCGGGCTTCTGTCGTAGCCCATGATAGCCGATCCGACCATGTCGTGCGGGTAAGTGTGTTCGCGGATCCAAGTACCCACCGTGGTGTTGTCCGGCCCCTTGACGATCTCGATGTCCACGCCGATGTCCCTCCAGTAGTCCGCGAAGATGTCCGCGAGCGCCAAGTCGGAGGTGGCGTGGAATACCGACGAGCCCTTGATTCTGACGCCGTTCTCATCGGGCGTGAAACCGGCCTCGTCGAGCAGGGCGATGGCCCCTTCGGGGTTGTACATGTAATAGGGTTTGATGTCTTCGGGCCAATCGGCGAATGGGGTGACGTACTCAATGGCGCCTGTGCCGACCTGTCCCATCGGCTCCACCGTCGCCCAGCCCTTGAAGTAGATCGTGTTGATCGTATCGAGGTCGAGCGCCATCTGCATGGCGCGTCTGACCTTGATGTCGTCGAAGGGCGCCTTGTCCACGTTGAACGCCGTGCTGGTGGTGGACCTGTACGCGTATGGGATGAGCGAGATGTCGGGGTTCGTCTTGAGGAGGGCTTCGGCCTGCTCTGTGGTGGAAATCGCCGAATTGGCCAACCAGCCCATGTAGTCGCCCTTGGCGGTCCGCATTGCCGCGATGCGAGTCGCCTCGTCCTTCATGACAAGCACCCGCGTCGCGTCCGCGTACGGGAGCTGGTTTTCGGGGAACTTCTCGTCGGTCCCCCAGTAATCCGGGTTCTTCTCCCAGGTCATTGAGCTGCCGTCCACCCAGTCTGTCAACATGAACGGTCCGGTGCCGACGAGATTCCTCCAGTCCTGGATGTCGCCGTACTCCTCGACAACCTCACGAGGGAGAATGTGTGGGGAGTAGCTGGTGAACAAGATGGTGAGCGTGTCGATATTCGGTTCCTGCAGCTTGAACACGACGGTGTTGTCGTCAGTTGCGGTGACCGAGTCCCACTTGACGCTCTTGAACGTGCAGCACGGCCCTTCCTGATCGGCGTAGGCTTCACCCAAATGCAGGTAGCGCTGGAAGTTCCACTCAATGTCCTGGGCAGTCATCTTGCGTCCGTTCATTGGGGCCTTGTTGTGCCAGTACACGTCGTCCCTGATGCTGATGGTGTACGTGAGCGGGTCGTTCTGCACCCAGCCTGTCGAGAGCTGTCCCTTCATCACCCAGAGGGGGGTCGGCCGTTTCATGTGGTCGAACACGCTCCGGTCTATGCCCCAGTCGGCGTGAGCGAGCGACTCAGTAACTCCGTCCGTTGCATTCGCCGCATGGTGCGTGAAATATGTGTCGGTGTGGGGCGGCTCGTTCGTTTGGAGCCGGACTATGGTCCCTCCGTACTCCGGCGCGGGAATGACCTTGCCGGTGGTCGGGTCGGTGACGTACTTCTTGCCGGGAACCTGGACCTCTTTGGTAACCGTGACCTCTTTGGTGACAACGCGCGCCTCGGGTGTCGGGAGCGCGGAGACCGCGGCCGAGACGATTTGACGCACTTCGTCGGCGCTGAGCGGGTCAGGACCTTGGGTCGCCGACGTCGCGACCGCTTCGGCGACGAGCGTGCGGACCTGTTCCGCGGTGACCGCCTCCTGGCCAGCCGCGCCTACAGCCGCCTCCACCATCGCCTTGATCTCCTCCCCGCTGGTGCCTTCAGGGACGGCTCCCTGCACGGCGGACTGGATCATCGCCGCCATCTCCTCCGCGCTGGGACCAGCCGGGGCCGGGGCTGGCGCGGGGGCTGGCTGGGCCGATTGCATCGCCTCCTGCAGCGCGGCAGAAAGCTCTTCTTTAGTAACCGCATCCGAAGTCTGTGCCGGATCCGTGCTCGAGCACGCGATCGCCAGCGTGCCAAAGAGCGAAACGACCGCCACTGCTACTAGCCATAATGCTTTTGATTTCATGTATCTCTTCTCCCTTGATCTGCAATTTCATTGGTTGTACCAGATCGCCCCCTTCCCGTCAAGTTTGGGTTAGGGTAGGGGATAGGGTGGGAGTTGGGAGTCGCGGGCGTATAGGGGCCAGATATAGTTCAGTCTGGCGGCGTTGGGCCTAGCCAGTCCGCGTTGAATAGTCTCGATAGCGTCCGAGCGCTCAGCATGTGGGAGAAAACGCACATGATCGATGACCGCGGACATGCGGTCGCTGGCGGCGGCGAGTGTCAGAAGGGTTTCAAGGTCAGCGGACATTCTATGTATCGGGTTGTTCGCCGTCGGAGTGGGAAGGGTAGATTTGGGCGAGCTTCTTCCGGCGGTACTCTTCGAATTCGGGCCACTTCTTGCGGCGTTCGATCTGCAACGCGATCTCGGCCCTGAACTTGGCGGCTTCCTCTTCTTCGTAAGGGCCGCTGTCG
>JAKZVY010000241.1:0-2583 GCA_047515825.1 Dehalococcoidia bacterium | reverse complement strand
CAGCGGGTCGACCTGTTCGGTCTTGATCGTGTTGCAGTTGACTGGGACTCATATGAAGAGGACGAATCCGCACCTCTGCAGGAGCTGTCACGCAAGCAGCTGCGCCCCCACCAGGTGAGCGCGTTCACGGATGTGATCGAGGGGTTCGAGGCGCACGACCGAGGCAAGATGATAATGGCCTGCGGGACGGGCAAGACGCTGGCGTCGTTGCGTATCGCCGAGGAGATCGCCGGCCTGGGCGGGCGCGTACTGTTCGCAGCCCCCTCCCTCTCACTGCTGGCGCAGTCGATGCGGAATTGGGGCGCGGATGCCGAGATACCCCTGCGGACCTTTGCAGTCTGCTCAGACCTCAAGGTCGGAAGAACGGACGGAGACAGCGCCCGCACATACGACATGCCGATTCCGGCAACCACCAACGCAGAGGCCCTTGTAAGTTCCGCAAGGCCGCCGGCTCCCAGCCAGATGACTGTGGTGTTTACCACCTACCAGTCAATGCGGGTGGTGGCAGATGCACAGCAGCAGGGACTCCCCGAATTCGACCTTGTCGTCTGCGACGAGGCCCACCGCACCACCGGAGCTCTCCGGCCGGAGGAGATTTCATCCTTCCTGCTTGTCCACAACGCCAGGGAGATAAAGGCTGGTAAGCGACTCTACATGACGGCCACACCGCGCATCTATGCGCCCTCGGCCAAGAAGAAGGCACAGGAGGAAGACATCCTCGTTGCCTCGATGGACGACGAGCGCCAGTATGGTCCGGAGTTTCACCGGCTGAGCTTCGCCGAAGCGGTCGGCAGGCACCTGCTGAGCGACTACAAGGTCACGATTCTGGCTATCAGCGAAAAGCAGATCGCCCGCGAATATCAGCGGTTGCTCGGAGATGGCGAGAATATGGCCGACGTGGGCCGTGTGATCGGCGTCCTGAACGGCCTGGCCAAGCTCGACCCGGAGGGTCAGGAGTTCAAGGACGACCCTGAGCCGATGCACCGAGCGGTGGCGTTCTCAAACACTATTGCGGCTTCAAAACACTTCGTTGACCTGGTGCAGCGGGAGCAGGAGGACGACACTGCCACTGCCGAGAGGAATCTCGCTATTGAGGGACATCATGTGGATGGAAAGAGCGGTGTCTCCGAACGGAGTCGTCTGCTCAGATGGCTGGGCGATACCCTGACGCTGGACCAGCGTTGTCATGTGCTCTCCAACGCCCGATGCCTCACAGAGGGAATTGATGTGCCGGACCTCGACGCGGTCCTCTTTCTGCAGCCGCGCAAGTCGCAGATCGATGTCGTTCAGGCGGTGGGACGGGTGATGCGAAAGGCCGAGGGAAAGCAGTACGGCTACATCATTCTGCCTGTGGTGGTGCCATCCGGAGACGATCCCGCGCGTGTTCTCGACCGCAACGACGCCTACAGCCACGTGTGGGAGGTCCTCCAGGCGCTGAGGTCCCACGACGAGCGCTTCGATGCCTATGTGAACAAGCTCGAACTCAACAGGCTCAATGACGGCCCGGTCCGCGTAATCGGTGTCGGGAGCAGAGGGGATAACGATGAGGCAGATGGTGCGCGCGGAGAGGCCATGGCCCAGGTGTCCCAGGGAGTCATGGACTTCGACATTGGTGAGCTGCGTACTGCCATCATCGCCCAGATCGTCAAGCGGTGCGGGGAGCGTCGATACTGGGAGAAGTGGGCTGATTCCGTCACCGACATCGCCCGACGGCACGACGAACGCATCCGTGCCCTGATTGAAACCCCTGACGCGCACGTCGGTGTGCGCTTCGACGAGTTCGTGGTTGCCCTCCGTCACAACCTGAATGACTCAATCACACGGAACGACGCGGTTGGGATGATCTCGCAGCACCTGATCACTAAGCCGGTCTTCGATGCCCTGTTCGGAGGGCAGGAGTTCACGCAACGCAATCCCGTTTCACTGGTCATGCAGCGCATGGTCGATGAGCTTGAGGGGTACGGTCTTGAGGCCGAGACCGCCGAACTGGCCGAGTTCTATGCCAGCGTGCGCCGCCGCGTGGAGGGAATCGACAACGCCGAGGGCAAGCAGCGTATCGTCATAGAGCTCTATGAGCGATTCTTCAAGGTAGCCTATCCCAAGGTTGCCGAGTCGCTGGGCATCGTCTACACGCCGGTCGAGATAGTGGACTTCAGCATCCGCTGTGTCCAGGACCTGCTCCGCCAGGAGTTCGACGCTTCGCTCAGTGACGACGGCGTCCACATCCTCGACCCCTTCGTGGGCACCGGCACGTTCATCACGCGGCTCCTGCAGGGTGGCTTTATCGACAGGGACGTGCTGCTTCGGAAGTACGCCTCCGAGCTGCACGCCAACGAGATCATGCTGCTGGCCTACTACATCGCCGCTGTCAACATTGAGGCGACCTACGCCGAGATCGCGGGCGAGTACCAGCCCTTTGAGGGCATTGTGCTCACTGACACCTTCCAGGCTTCAGAGGCAGGCGACAGGAGAGACACGACATTCTTCCCTCGCAACAATGATCGGATCGAGCGACAGCTCGACCTCGACATCCGGGTCATTATTGGTAACCCGCCCTGGTCCAGAGGGCAGGGTAGTCACGAG
>JAKZVY010000240.1:0-3189 GCA_047515825.1 Dehalococcoidia bacterium | reverse complement strand
GAAGTCTATGTTGAGTGTGTGATCGGCCTGGGAGTGGAACGGGTGGTCGTAGTATACCCTAGCGCCGGTCAGCTTGAACCAGCCTCGCTGGCCGCGTCCGCTGCCTTCGATATTTCGGGTTTCAGTGACGTATGTGCACATTCTCAGTCTCCCGTTGGCGGTCGCGAATCTCTTCTCTAAGTCCAACTCGAATCGTACTACCTGGATGCGGTCGAGTCAACGCAATGTGCGTCAGACATGCGTTGTCCGAACGTCTCTCCGAACTTCTCGACCACGACTGGCAGGACTTCATCCACTGACACCGGGCGGCGTAGCTCGCGGCTCACCGACGTGACCTGGATGCCCGGCATACCGCACGGCACTATGTGGTCGAAGTAGGACAGGTCCGCCGATACGTTGAGCGCGAAGCCATGGGTCGTTACTCGGCGAGCTACCTTCACTCCGATGGCGGCGATCTTGCGGTCTTCGACCCACACGCCAGTGGGATGTCCCTCGCTCTGCGATTGGATATTGAACTCCGACAGCGCGGCGATCATCGTCTTCTCCAATGAGCGGACATACTTCAGCGGGCCGCCGCCCCAGCGTCTCAGGTTGATGATCGGGTATCCGACGAGCTGCCCCGGACCGTGATAGGTGACTTCGCCTCCACGGTCTGTGTGATGTACCTCGATTCCAAGACGCCGCAGTTCGGTATCGGATGCCAGGATGTCGTCCATCCCGCCCCTGCGTCCGAGAGTATAGACATGGGGGTGTTCCAGCATGAGTAAAGTGTCGGGCCTGTCTCCAGCGGCAACCTCGGCATGGAGGCGTCGCTGGATCTCCAACCCTTGGGAGTAGGGTACGACGCCGAGCTGGACTACTGATGTTGCGCTTGACATAGTTTGCCGTGCTATTGGCTAGGAACCACCATTACACCACTATCGGCTATGCCTGCATCGAAGGTGAACGCATGGGCCGATTTGATCCGCGCGACCAGTACGATAGTCCAGTCAACAAGACTCAGACCTCTGCCCGCGGAAGATGTGAACTCCCTCATTGCTGTTGAGTGTAATGAACTATCTATCCAAAACACCTGCACGTTCGACTCGATGACTGCCAAGAGCTGTGAAAGTGTCTCGAATCCAAGACGACGGTGAACGAGAGCAATTGTCTCGACAAGAGCGTAAGAAGTAGTCCAGAGCTCCAAGTCGCGATCCACGAGGCGTTCATAGGCTGCAACTGAGCTGTCGTGAAACTCGTCCGAGGCCGAAATCAGCGCGTAGAACGCCGAAGTGTCTACAACAACGTTCTCAGGAAGAGGCATGTGGCGACTGCTCCGCCAAGTACTCGTCGTGCCTTCGTGAGACATCGGAAACTGGGTCATGGCCGATTCCCACAACGCTCATCAGCTTCTTGCGCTCGCGGATTTTGCGAGGTGTAACAGCAACAGATACTAGACGCATTTCCAGGTTGAGATTTAGGGTCACTCCCCGCACGAGCGATACGCGATGCACCGGTTCGACATCACGTATCCCCTCTATCGGTATAGTCGTATTCTTTCTGAACGAACCCGGCGATTTGCCAAATGCTGCTTTGAATAGCGGAACAAGTGATCCGTAGTCCATACAATCTGGCAGAGAGTTATCCCTAATCAGATATGCGCAGTGCTCCAAAGCCCTGATCGCATCCAGACTGCCGAGCTTGCCCGCGGATTCAACACTTAGCAGTGCTTCGATGTGGTGGTCCTTTTCTCGATCCGTCAGTCCAAAGGGTGACCGGGAACGTCGAGATTGAGATGCTGCTTGACGCACAATTTCGCCCACCTCAGGCAGATGCCGGTCGAACCACGACGGATCAGCTTGGTACTTGGAGACCAGGATCTGGAAGGCAAGTTTTTCAAGCGATTCAGGGATACTCGTCATTTGAGTCAACTACATCTTTCCTAAAACTCTTCTATTGTCGCCGCCCTCAATAAACCGCCGTATCAGGTCCAATCGACTCCAGCCGACCCTTGACAGCGTTGATGAAGGCGCTGGCTTCGGCGCCGTCCATGATGCGGTGGTCGAAGCTCATGCACAGGTTCATCATCGAGCGGATGGCGATGCCGTCCGCGATGACAACCGGGCGCTTCACGATGGCTTCAGTGGTCAGGATTGCGGCCTGGGGGTAGTTGACCAGCGGCTGACTCATGATCGACCCAAGCGCCCCGGTGTTGTTGAGCGTAAACGTCCCACCCTGCACGTCTTCCAGGTCGAGCTTGCCCCGTCTCGCTCGACCGACGAGATCGTCGATCTTCCTAGCAAGGCCCGCGACGCTGAGCGTGTCAGCGTCGTGTACAACCGGAACGACAAGGCCGTCCGGCGCGGCGGCGGCGATCCCGATGTTGATCGGGCACTTGTAGATGATCGCGTCGCCGTCCCAGGACGAGTTTAGGAGCGGATTCTCCTTAAGAGACTCGGCGACCGCCTTCATAACAAAGGGCAAGTACGTGATGTTGATACCCTCACGCTGCTGGAAGTCGGCGCGTATGGCCTGCCGTCGGGCTACGAGTCCGGTCACGTCGGCCTCGACCAGCGTCCACGCCTGCGGTATCTCCGAGGCGCTCTTGACCATGTTTGCGGCAATCATCCGCCGGACCGGACTGAGGAGAACGCGCTCCTCGTCTGCTACTAGAGGCGCAGGAGTGGATGGCGTCTCAGGCGACGCTGCGGTCTGCTCCGCTTGCTCCAAGAATCCGCGAACGTCCTTGAGAGTGACGCGCTCGCCGATGCCTGTACTTTGGACCATCTCCAGGTCGACTCCGCGCTCCTCGGCCAGCCTCAGCACCGCCGGCGTGTAGCGCCGTGGTCCGGGATGATGTTCGTCCGGTCTGTTTGACGAGATCGGCCCGCCGGACCCGGTTGGACCGACCGGGGCAACATCCTTTAGCAAGGTGCCGATTCGGTTTACTGGTGACGACTCGGCCGGAGGGGCAGAGGGGGCGCTCGGAGCGACTTCGTCCGCAGTCTCCCCTTCGACAGCGACCTCCGCGATTGGGGTCCCCATCGGGATCGTCTCGCCCTCATCTACCAGCAGCGCTGTAAGGGTGCCGGTCACGGGCGAGGGCATCTCCATGTTCACCTTGTCGGTGACGACCTCTACCAGCGGATCGAAACGCTCGACACGGTCTCCCACCGACTTGAGCCACTTTCCGATGACTCCCTCGGTGAC
>JAKZVY010000239.1:0-4323 GCA_047515825.1 Dehalococcoidia bacterium | reverse complement strand
GCCCGGATCGCCGACACAGGCTTCGTCCACACCATCCGCCACCCCGACCGAAACGGAAGACGATTCGGAAGAGCCTGACCGCAACTGCTCAGACTTCGACACTTGGCAAGAGGCTCAGGACTTCTACGAGGCGGCAGGCGGTCCTGACTCTGATCCGCATGGGCTCGATAGTAACGGCGACGGCATCGCGTGCGAGTCGCTGCCCGGATCGCCGACACAGGCTTCGCCCACCCCAAAGCCCGATCGACCCACCCGGACCCCAGTACCGACCGCCACTGCTACGGAGATTCCAACACCAGTGCCAACCGCCACTGCTACGGAGATTCCAACGCCGGTACCGACCGCCACCGCGACGGAGGTTCCAACACCAGTGCCGACCGCCACCGCGACAGCAACTCCAACGCCCGCGCCAACCGCGACTCCGACGGCAACGGAAGAGCCTGACCGTAACTGCTCCGACTTCGATACCTGGCGGAAGGCTCAGGACTTCTTCTTGTCGGCTGGCGGTCCAGAGTCAGACCCTCACGGGCTGGACGGCGACAACGACGGCATCGCCTGCGAAGGTCTGCCCGGCGCTCCCAAACAGGCTGCTACACCGACCGAAGTTCCAACGCCCACGCAAACCGCCACTCCGTCTGAAGAGGAAGACGACGACCGCAACTGCTCGGACTTCGATACCTGGCGAGAGGCTCAGGACTTCTACGAGTCGGAAGGCGGTCCGGCATCCGACGCGCACGGGCTGGACAGGGACGGCGACGGCATCGCCTGCGAGTCGCTGCCCGGCGCCCCATGAACTGACAGCACCGAACCGATAGCGGTACACTATCCCGTACCAAGGCGGCTGGGCGGTCGCTGCCCCGGCATAGACCGGGGGAGAGGAAAGTCCGAGCTTCACCGGATAGGATGCCCGCTAACGGCGGGGCGGGGCGACCCGACGGAAAGTGCTACAGAAACACACCGCCCGCACTCGGGGCGCGTCTGCGATCCAGGCGGGTAAGGGTGAAAAGGCGAGGTAAGAGCTCACCGCTCCGGTGGTAACATCGGAGGCTAGGCAAACCCCATCCGGAGCAAGGCCTAATAGGGGGAGAAGGGAGTCCGGCCCATCCCCGGGTTGGCCGCTCGAGCCCGTCGGCAACGGCGGGCCTAGATAGATGGCCGCCGTCCGACCTTCCCAGAAGGCCGGATACAGAACTCGGCTTACAGGCCGCCTTGGCATCCTCCACACCAACCCCAACCGTCCAGCCACCTCCTCTCCCTTGATGGGAGAGAGCCTGCCCCGTACCACGATACGGGGGCTGGGGTGAGCGTGAAAAGCACCGACCACCAACTCCGACAATAGTTCTTTACTTTCGAGAACGACAGTGCTGTGCTGAATGGTAGACCCCAGCGGTCGACACTCGATACTAACCGGAGCCACACATGCCGCCAATCCCAACCCAAAACTCCAGGTTCGCCATCTACTGCGACGACTGCGGCAGAGAGAAGCTCGCCGAGGTACGCGACGGCAAGCTCGTCATCGCCGACCGACGCCACGGCCAACGCCACGTCGCCGTCATTCCACTAACCCACCTGCCATCCGTAGATACCACGCCGTCACGCTGACTCGCCGCCCCGAATGAATATCTCTAGCCCTTACTCTCGACAGGAGGCCCCACAATGCCCAATTTGAACGATTGGCTGAAGCTAAGACTCCCGTTTCTCCGCCGAGGGAGAGCGAACCCCAGCGCCCAACTTATACTCGACCCGTGGCGCTCGTCCGCCGGCGCAGCCGACGACTGGGCGCCCAGCCACTACGCGAGCTACTTCGCCACCTCAGTGCCCGTGTACGCCGCCATCAGGCTGCGTGCCGACGCCGTAGCCAGGGCGCCTCTCAAGATCTACAGCCAGGTCGTCCAAGCTGGCAAGGCGCGCAGGCAGTGGGTCGGGCCGCAGCACCCGGCACAGAAGCTCCTCGACAGAGTCAACCCGCACTGGACCGGCGGCGACCTCTGGCGCGCCACCGAGACATACCTCAACCTCTGGGGCGTCGCCTACTGGGCCGTCGAGCGCGACGAACACGGCACCCCGTTCGAGATGTGGCCCCTGCGACCGGACAGGATGCGCGTCGTCCCCGACCCCGACGACTACATTCGCGGATACGTGTACACCGGCACATCCGGCAGGTCTGTGCCCTTCGCCCCGGACGAGGTCGTCCGCCTGCGCTACTTCAATCCGCTCGAAGAGTACGCCGGCATGTCCCCAATAGCCCCGGTGCGCCTGTCCCTAGACATGGGCCGAGACGCGCTGACCGGCAACCGCTCCAAGCTGACCAACGACAGCGCTCCCGGCGTTGTCTTCGAGACCTCTGAACTGCCCACCGACGAGGAGGTCACTGGCTTTCTCGACCGATGGGAGGCCCGACACCAGGGCACCGCCAACCGGATGCGCCCCGCGCTCCTCAGCCCGGGCATGAAGGCGTCCCAGGTCGGATTCGCCCCCAGGGACATGGAGTACCTGAGCACGCTGCGCTGGACTGTCGAAGACGTCGCCCGCGCCTTCAACGTGCCCAAACCCCTCCTGCACGACCTCGAGCGAGCCACCTACTCCAACATCGAGACCGCCCGCCGAATGTTCTGGGAGACCTGCATCGTCCCCGAGCTCAGATTCTTCGAAGAGGCCCTCCAGGAGCGCCTGCTCCCCATGTTCAGAGACCCCGCCCTCGTCGCCGAGTTCGATACCTCCGAGATCGAGGCCCTCCAAGAGTCCGAGTCCGAACGCGCCAAGCGACTCCAGATCTACGTCTCAGAGGGCATCATGACCACAGACGAAGCCAGGGCCGAGCTCGGCCTGCCGGCGCTGTGATGCGCCAGACCCAGCACACGGCGGGGCGAGTCGTTTACAATAGGGCCATGCAGTTGACCCCGGATCAACCAGGACTAGCACCATGCCCCTGAGTAGAGACGAAGCACTGGCGCTGTTGAGTACGCACAAGCGGGAGCTCTCGGAGCGTTTCGACGTGACCCATCTGGCCCTGTTTGGATCGGTTGCGCGAGACGAAGCCGGGGACGACAGCGATGTGGATGTCCTCGTTCGCTTCGACGGCCCCGCTACGTCGAAGCGATACTTCGGCGCACTGTTCTACATGGAAGACCTGCTGGGACGTTCAGTCGACCTGGTGACGGACAACGCGCTTCGCAAAGAGCTGCGTCCCTATGTCGAGAAGGAGGCCGTCAGTGTCTGACCCCAGTCAGTCAGAGCGGGATGCAGGACATGCCACAGTCGTGACATGCTGAAGCTACGGCTTTCAACCTACGAAGGTGTATACTATCTCACACGCCAACCATCAGACAGAGGCATGATCCTGATCTGTCATGGTTACTAGCACTCACCGCCCCGCTTGGCGGCCCCAAATCACAGCCGCGAGCACTCACGAAGAAGTCATCGCTGTCCTCAGAATGTTCGGACTGGACTCGATAGCCGATCGCTTGGGCTATCTCCGCAGCTTGGTCTATGACGTTCCCGACGAACCGCCGATAGAGCTCGAATCTCTGCGAGCGATGGCGCTCTTCATCATGAGTGAACGACAGTTGCCTCTCCCACGGATCGCAGTAAGTCCTGATGGGATGATTCAGATAGAGTGGCGCCCTGAAGACAGCGGGATTCTTGCCATGAAGTTTCTCCTCGATGGAAAGATCCAGTTTGCCGGAATCGGTGAGAAGACCTCAGAAGGTGTCGAGCGAGCGAGGATTAGTGGCGCTCTTGAGAAAGACGACATGATGCGAGCATTACATCCCTTCGTATCCAGACTCGGACCGGAATGACGGGAGATTCACTTCCTGATGCGGATCATGTGTCGCGCTACTGCTCTCCTGGGCGGATTGCCGATGGCCTGCCATCGGCGGCGGCGTTTGAACTGCGTCCGCAAGATCAATATCTATCAGTCAACTGGCTAGAGTACTGGGGACTATCGGACCTGGGTGTGGCGCTTGACCGTGTTCGAGGAGAGTTTGACCTACGTGTGAACGAGAACGGTCGGTTCGCAGTGCTGAACGTCTCAGAGGTCAAAACTACTGTTGAGAAGGTTACTCAACGCCGACCTTCAATAACTCATCAGCCCACTGCCACTATGGAGTCTCATGCAGGAGTGTTCGGTTTCTTCGCAAATGACTTTGAAGTGGCTGCCGAACTCGCTGAAATTGTACGCGCCGAAAACATTTTCCCAGCGGTTAGTGGCAGCGACTGACCCTAGCGGTTTTGCGTCTTTGGATTAATGGGTGCCGTTAACTTCAATACTCATCCGTCATTCCCGCGAAAGGAGACCTTTGCATAACCGTCATTCCGGCG
>JAKZVY010000238.1:0-4926 GCA_047515825.1 Dehalococcoidia bacterium | reverse complement strand
CACCAGCACGCCCACACCAACCGCCACGCCTACTACCACCAGCACGCCCACACCAACCGCCACGCCTACTATCACCAGCACGCCTACACCAACCGCCACGCCTACGCCGATTAGAGCCGCCGTTGCCACTGCGCCTACGCCCGGTCAGAATGACCGCAAAGCAACCCCGGAAGCCTCGAACAACGCCCAAGCGGGCGCCAGACGAACCCCCGAGCCCAGTCCGACGCCAGTGATTACGGAGATAGTCTCCGTGACGCCGGTTTCGGGCGCATCGGTCGTGCAGCCTGACGAATCTACTACTCTTACCAATGGAAACGTGAGCGTAACGTTCCCCGCAATCTCCAGGGCGCGCACGTTCCAGGCCGTGCTCAGCGTGGATGATGGGCCGTGTTCTGACCTGTATATCCTGTTGGCCTGCTTCAGGCTGGACATATACACAGCGGAGGGTGAGCCGGAGAGTGATGTCCGGCTTATCTTCCCCGCACGGATAACCATAGCCCTGGACTCGGACACCATTTCCGATCTTGGCGGAGCGTCCGTCCTCCTCCAGACGCACGCGCTCGGCGGCCTGAAGTTCTTGGTATCCAACGTTGGGCCGGGGGACTGGCGCGATATCCATTTCAGATTTCAGCATATAGAGCCGGACGGTTCGACCACCGTAACCGCCACGCTCCGCCGATTGGGGGGCTATGGAGCGCTGACTATGGACGCAGACATCCTGGAGATGGCCAGGGCGCAGCTTGGCGTCGCGGTCGTAACACCGACCAGAACTCCGATGCCGACCGCCACGCGCGCTCCAATGCCAACAGCGATACCAACAGCGACGCCCGAGTCCGACTCGCTTCCCGAGGTAGGTGACACGCCGCCATCGCTGACCATGGTCCTGACGCTCATGGCCGCCGGCGCGCTGGTAGCGTTTGCCGGCTTCAGGGTCATATCCAACCACGTCCGCCAGCGGCCCCGAGAGTGAAACTCTCCCTGCACCCGGGGGCAGTCTCATTTACACGGCCAGCCGCCTGACGGCGTCCTCGTCTATCTCGATGCCGAGGCCGGGGCCATCGGGCACGGCTAAGTAGCCGTCGACCAGGTCGAACGGGTTTTCCATCAGACCCTCGCGGATCTCGGACGGCGTCCGGTCGAACTCCATAACCGGCTCCTGCACGAACGGCTCCGGCGTCCCGGATGGTGGACACGGGGGCAGCGTGGCAGAGACGTGGAGGCTGGCGGCTATCATGACCGGCGAACCCCAGACGTGCGGGTTGACTTGGATGCCGTGCGCGTTCGCGGTCATCGCGACGTTGCGCATCTCGGTCACGCCGCCCACGTTGACCACGTCAGGCTGAGCTATGTCGTACGCCCGCCGGGCGAGGAACTGGGAGAACTCGTACCGCGTTCGCAGGTTCTCGCCTCCAGCTATCGCCATTGGCAACATCGACTTCACCTGCAGGTAGCCCTCGATGTCCTGAGCATTTACGGGCTCTTCGAACCAGATCAAGTCGTACTCCTCCAGCCGTCGGCCAATCCGAATCGCGCTGGTGGCGTTGTACGCCTGGTTGGCATCGACCATCAGCTTGACGTCCGGCCCGATCGCCTCGCGCATTGCGGCGACCCTCTTCACGTCTTCGTCCATGGGTAGGCCGCCGACCTTCGTCTTCATGCCCATGAAGCCAGCCTCGACGTACCCGCGCGCCTCGTCCAGCAGCCGCGTCGGGAATTCGCCCTCGGTGTAGTAGAGACCTGTGGCATACACCGCCACGCGGTCACGCACCTTGCCGCCAAGCAGGTTGTAGACCGGCTGACCGAACGCCTTGCCGGTGATGTCCCACAGCGCCGTATCGACCGCGCTGATGGCAGACCCGCCTAGTCCGACCGCGTTGTTACCGTTGTATAGAGCGTGGAACATCCTCTGCCACAGGCCGATGCGATTGGTCGGGTCCTGACCGATCAGAACGGGGGCGAGCATCCCGTCGATCACGTCCCCACCGACGCCCTCCCCCCATCCGACGATACCCTCGTCGGTGCTGACCTTGACCAGGTTCACGCTCCGATGGCCAATCCAGTTCTGGGACCATCCAAAGGGCCTCTCCAGCGGCGAGGTAAGCTGAAACGTCTCGATAGTCGTGATTTTCATGGGGCAGTCAGGTAGGGGCGGGTTTGAAACCCGCCCCTACTCTATCTCTTATCCCTTGAACTCGGGAATGACGTACTTGCCAAACAGCTCGATCGACCTCATCACCTTTTCGTGCGGGATCGTCTCGGTCTGCATCATTATCATCATCTGGTCGATGCCGGTGGCCTCGTGCTTCTTCAGCGCCTCGATGCAGCTATCGGGGTCGCCCGCGATGACGACGCCGCGATCAGCGAGGGTGTCGGCGTCCAGGTCCTCCCAGACCTTGTGCGCGATCGCCTGACCGCCGGAGAAGTCCAGCACGTCGGACACCTCTTCCTCGTCCCCCTCCGACGCGACGTAGCGCGAGAAGTTCTGCTTGAGGTGGTCGGGCACGCCGCCCCACTGTTCGAGCAGCCTGGCGTACACGTCCTTCTGCCCCTGGACGTACGGCCTGTCCGGTCCGAAGAAGTTCTTCAGCGACGCGGCCCCAAGCTCGCGCGCCTCCCTGTTGTCGTCCAGGCAGATTCCGAGGGTCGAGTTGCACCACTGATCGTTGACGAACGCGCCCACCGGATTCGCCTTCTTGACGTTCTCCCTGTACGCCTTGACATACGGTTCAAGCGAGCTTGGAGCGCTCGAACCGAAAGCCAGCACGCCGATTCCCTTCGACGCCGCGATCTCGTAGGTCGCGGGCTGAAGCGCGGCGACCCAGATCGGCGGATGCGGGTCCTGATAGGGCTTGGGCAGTACCTGCCGAGACGGCACCTGCCAGTACTTGCCCTCGTACTCGAACCAGTCGGACTCCCAGATCTTAGGGACCATGGTGAGCGACTCCTCCCACATCTCCCTGCTGTCCCTGGGGTCTATGCCCATGCCGGTCAGCTCGTAGGGCGCGGAGCGTCCAGTGCCGAAGTCCACCCTGCCCTCGGACAGGTGGTCCAGCATAGCCACACGCTCGGCGACGCGGTTCGGATGATGGTACGGCAGTATGACCACGCCGAGGCCGAGCCTGATCTGCTTGGTCCTCTGGCTGAGCGCAGCATACACAAGGTCAGGGCACGGCGACGCCGAGAACCCCGTCAGGAAGTGGTGTTCGACGAACCAGAGGTAGTCAAATCCCACCTCGTCCGCCAGAATGCACTGCTCCATCGTCTCTGTGAGCACCTTGTGGTCGTCGAGAGACGGCCGCTGCATCTCGTACTGTAGCGCAAGTTTCATTGGTCGAACCTCAAAAGTGGGGATGGCGCCCATTGTACTTCGTGTTCAGTCGGTTGTCAGTTGGGTTCTAAACAACTCTTCCTACGGGACTCGAATAGACCCTGCAATAGCTCAGCCCAGCTCGACACAGACTTTGGAATTCCCTTGACCTTCGCCACTCTGGGATGACGGGACGCGCCATGCTAAAATCGAAACGCGAGAAGAACCGACTATACGAGAGATACAGAAGGAATAGACATGAAACTCGGAAGAGTCGTCATTCCAACAGTTGCCACGGTTGCCGTAATACTGTTGGGTGTGATTACGGTGGCATTGGTGGCCAGAGGAGTTCTAGCTTCGGAACCCACGTCGGACCCCGATCCAACCCCCACGCCCGCATCTGTGGTAGATAGCAGCACCGAGTCCACTCCGGTGCCAGAAGTCACGGTTGATCTTGCCGAGACACCCAAGGAAATTACACTCGAACTGCCGGTACTCCCGGACAAGTCCCTATCGCCAAAGTCGCAGACAACACAGCGCTCGACAGGCGCAGTCCGCTCTGAGCCACCAGCCCGACCCCAGGGCGAGACCTACACCTGGGAGGACGGCGACAGGACGCTCACGGTCCTCCTTCAGGATGACCTTGTCGTCCAGAAGACCTCTGAAGTCACTACAGCTGATGTCGTGGTTTCCAAGGGAGTCGTCGACAGTATCGTTGAAAAGCAGACCAGCCACGGCTCCGATGCCGGACCGGTGTTCAAGTCGGAGTCTGGCGGAGAGCTGATGACGCTACCCGGCGGCGTCCTGCTGGCTCTCGATCCCACTTGGAACGAGACGCAGGTCGAGGACTTCTTCTCAGAGAACGGCATTTCGGCAGACCAGGTTTCGGACCTGGACTTCATCGAGAACGGCTTCGTGATCGAGACCGAATCGGGTTTCCCATCGCTTGACCTCGCCAACGAGATCGCATCCCAGGACGGTGTGCTGATCTCCAGTCCCAACTGGTCGAGAGAAGTCGAGACGAAGTGACGGCTCCGACTCTCGGCCTATCTAGGCAGTGTTGACATTTCCCGTCATTCCCGCGAAAGCGGGAATCCAGGCGCCTTTGGAAGCAGACATCGGCTCCATTCTGGGTTCCAGCCTGCGCTAGAGTGACGAAACTGGGTTGTTGAGCTACCTGATAATCAAATGTCAACACTACCTAGTCCTTGAGGGCGACCTACTCAGATTCTGTGCCAGTGCGGAGATCTGTATCTCTGCCGCTAGCAGTGAGGCTCTTCCTTCTAGCGGTCTCACTCTTCCTATTTCTCATTCTGAACACCGTCGGGGCTGGCGCTCAGACAGTTACGCCTCTACCTCTGGGTTCCTCTGTGGCAGGGCGCATCGATCCCAGCGATGAGGTGGACATATATGAACTGGACCTGTCCGGCCAGGTAGGTGTCACCGATGTATGGATCTACGCTACCGGCGAGCTCGATTCGGTTGGCGGGCTGTTTGACAATAACGCAAATCTGCTCGCAGTCAATGACGACAGCTTCATCGAGGGCAGACGGACCAGCTTTCACCTGCGGACGAGTCTGCTACCGAGAATTTACTACGTAGCGGTATCCAGCTACCAA
>JAKZVY010000237.1:0-7741 GCA_047515825.1 Dehalococcoidia bacterium | reverse complement strand
ATCGTCTACATTCGTGGAGTAACATGGATCACTGGATGCACGAGTATCAGCAAGATGGCGATGCAGCTCATCTGCTGGCTCCTATCGAAATCGCCCTCGATTGGCATCGTTTCCACGTTGAAGAGGAACGAACCAGTGACTTTCAATGGTACGACCACTCCACTGGAGTTCGCGCGTCCCGCTTGGCGTTTCTACTTGACTTCATCCTGTCGTACCGGCTGGAAGTGAGCGATGCCGATCTCGCACGCCTGATGACTCTGGCCGACCTACACGCCAAGAAGCTGACGGATCCTGCGTTCCTCGGTCCTGGCAATCACGGCCTATTTCAATTGGTGGGCCTTGACGCTCTGTGCTCAGTCGTCGGTTGGAGATATGCTTGCCAGGGGGCCCGCTCCTATGCAAAAGAGACGTTTGTTGATCTGGTCGAAAGCTGGTTTTCTGACGAGGGTGTCCATGTTGAGAACTCACCCACGTACCACTACTGGGTCATCGACCAAATCCGGAAGCTTGGCGCTGTCGAGAGGTTTCAACAGCTGGGTGTACAAGAAATACTTGAGCGTGCAGATGCAATATCACCCTGGCTGACGTATCCCGACGGTCGGTGGATTCGTGTAGGTGACAGTCATGGTGACGGGCCTCAACTGACCGGACCGGTCGAGCCTGTCTGTCTGCCTGACGGCGCGGGCTGTTGGGCCGTTCGAGACCTGACCAAATCAGGATATGCGCTTGTTCGTTCGTTGCCAGAAGCCGACGACGGAGAGTCCAGCATTCTGTTCGTCAGCGCGATGGCGGCGCCGACAGGCCACAAGCACGGAGATGACCTCGGCTTTGTGCTTATGGAAGGAGGCCGGGACATCTTCGTCGACACTGGAAGATACGGCTACAACTACGACGAGGCCCGCAGGTATGCGGTCAGTGCCCGGGCGCATAACGTACCGAGCCTCGTAGACCGGCGCATCGATCCATACAATATCGACCCTGCGAATACGTACTTTGATCCCGTGCTTGTGGAACAAGGCCAGTTCGTTATCAGAGGTGCTGTGGAGCGTCCCGGTCTGTTCTCACACGAGCGTGTGTTTTCTTACGTTCCGGGTGCTCTACTCCGAATTGAGGACAAGTTGACTAACCTGACCGATTCCCGCTGGCAATCTAATCTCCATCTGGCTCCCGACCTTATTCCTGAAGTCAGCGAGACGGGGTTTATGGTAAGCGCTGGCGACCTCGCCGTGCGTGCGGAGTTCAGCGGCGAGGGATGTGGCATATCCACGGTGCGTGGGGAGACCAATCCATACCAGGGTTGGGTATCGGTCGGATACCTGGAAATGACGCCCGCCACCGTTGTCATCGCAACCTGCCCACCTGACCTGGTTGAAAGCTCATGGCACATCACATTTGAGCGCTAAATGGTCCAGATCTGAAATGCGGATTCTTTCTGTCGCCGGCACTCGCCCCGAAGCCATCAAGATGGCCATGGTAGCTCGTACCCTGTCAGCCGCCGAGGGCATACGGCACCGACTCTGCGTCACCGCGCAGCATCGGGAGATGCTCGATTCGGTTCTTCGGCTCTTTGACATCGAGCCTGACTACGATCTCGACGTCATGACCCCCGGACAGGACCTCACCGACGTAACGGGAGCAGTTCTGAGCGGCATGAGGAATGTACTCGCCGATGCGAATCCCGACCGGGTGCTGGTTCAGGGCGACACGACCACGGTCTTGGCGACGGCGCTGGCCGCGTTCTACGCCCGCATTCCTGTAGGACACGTGGAGGCCGGCCTGCGAACGGGAGACGTATCTGCGCCCTGGCCCGAAGAGATGAACCGTAGACTGGCGGACACACTCAGCGATCGGCACTACGCTCCCACGGAGACAGCCCGCGAGAACCTGCTCCGAGAAGGTCTGCCGGACGCCGGAATCGTGGTGACTGGCAACACGGTCATTGATGCGCTTCTGCACGTCGTCGGTCGGCTGAACAGCGAACCGGATCTGCTCAGGCAGGCATCCGCGAGACTACCCGATCGAGACGCCGGCAGACGTCTCATTCTCGTTACTGGACACAGGCGAGAGAGCTTTGGCGCGGGTTTTGAGCAGATGTGCAGGGCGCTCGCTCAGCTAAGCAGCCGTGACGACGTCGAGATCGTATATCCTGTCCATCTGAATCCAAGAGTCCGCGAGCCGGTGTTCCGCCATCTGGCGGCCATTCCTACCGTTCACCTGGTAGAGCCGCTGGACTACCTGGCATTTGTGCATCTCATGAACGAAGCCCACCTGATTTTGACCGACTCAGGTGGCATCCAGGAGGAAGCTCCCTCGCTTGGGAAGCCTGTCCTTGTGATGCGCGATAAGACAGAGCGTCCAGAGGCCGTGGCGACAGGGACGGTCAAGCTGGTCGGGACGGATGCTCGCCAAATAACCACGGAGGCTTCTAAACTACTGGATGACCCTAACGCCTACGCGGCCATGGCGCGGGTACAACACCCATTCGGAGATGGCCAGGCAAGTCGACGTATTCTCGAGGCCCTGATCAGTGACTGAAGACATTGGCAGGGTATGTGTCTTAGGACTGGGATACGTCGGACTGTCGAACGCGGCGGTCTTGGCCGGTCGCGGCCTCGAAGTTGTTGGCGTCGACGTCGACTCCGACCGACTTGCGACGATAAATTCGGGCGCGTCGCCGCTAGAAGAACCGGGTCTTGACTCCCTTATTTCGGACGCAGTGATCGCTGGCCTCCTGATTGCCTGCGGTGAACCTGTCCCGGCCGATGCGTTCGTCATCGCCGTGCCCACCCCTATAAGCGATGATCACAGACCGGACATCAGCTATGTACGAGCGGCAGTCGACAGCCTCGCCCCGGTTCTGAGCTCAGGAAACCTGGTGGTGATCGAGTCGACATGCCCGGTTGGGACGACCGAAACTGTCTGCCATTGGCTCGCGTCGGCGCGACCGGACCTAACGTTTCCGCACTCTGACGGGGATGCAAGTGACATTCGCGTCGCGTACTGCCCCGAACGCATACTGCCGGGCCGCGCTCTTGAGGAGCTTGTATCGAACGACCGCGTTATAGGGGGCGTCTCCCTGACCTGCGCCGCCGCCGCAAGACGGCTGTACGAGTTGTTCGTCGAGGGGACCTGTTATGTGACCAACGCGCGCACGGCAGAGTTGGTGAAGCTCGCTGAGAACGCCTTCCGAGACGTCAACATCGCGTTCGCCAATGAGATATCTCTGGTGTGCGACGCCTTGGACATCGACCCATGGGAGTTGATAGGACTTGCGAACCGGCATCCCAGGGTCGGGATTCTGAGCCCCGGCCCCGGAGTCGGGGGACACTGCATCCCGATCGATCCGTGGTTCATCGCCGACACTTCACCCCATCTGACGCCGCTGATTCAGGCCGCGCGACAGGTCAACGATGGCATGCCGAAAGTGATTGCCGATAGAGTGATCGCCGAGTGCGAACGCCTGGACAACCCCGTCGTCGTCTGCCTCGGACTCGCCTACAAGTCCGACGTGGCCGACTTGCGCGAAAGCCCGGCCATTGCCGTGATCGAGCATCTCCAGGCGCGCCTGCGGGGGCAGATCCTGGTGGTTGAACCGTTCGTCTCCGCGCTGCCTGCCGAGATTGGCGACAATGGCGCTATCAAGCTCGTCAATCTCGACGAAGGCCTGGCCGCCGCGGACGTCGTCGTGCTGCTAACCGACCACAGCGTCTTCACCGACATTAGCCCTGAATCGCTCGCGTCGAAGGCAGTGATAGACTCGCGCGGGATGTGGGACCGCAGCCCGCGCAACGGCTGACATCGGGAGAGTCGGAGTTCCAGCCGGATGAGAATCGTCGTACTCACGCAGAACTTCCCTCCCGAGGTGGGAGCGAAGTCCGCTCGTCTGTACAAGATGACAAACAGGCTCGCCGAGATGGGCCACTACATCACCGTGATCACGGCGATGCCCAACTACCCCACCGGTCGAACATTCGACGGCTATCGCGGCAAAATTCGTTCTAGAGACGAATCCGACGGCGTGAGGGTAATTCGCACCTGGATACTCCCGTCCAAGTCCTCAAAGTCCCTGCCCAGATTCATCAGCTACACTTCGTTCGCCATGTCGAGCCTGCTCCTGGGAGCCTGGCGACTCGGACGCCAGGACATCGTTCTATTCGACACGCCCCCGCTGCCGCTCGTCCCGACTGGACTGACGCTAGGCCGCATCACCCGCGCCAAGGTCGTCATGAACGTCTCCGACATCTGGCCCGACATAGCCATTCGGCTCGGCGGCCCGATTGGCAGAGTCCCGATGTGGGTGCTCAAACGGCTCGAACGCCTCGGATACGAAAAATCCGACGTCGTTGCCGCCACCACCGACACCGCCAGGCAGCAGATCGTCCGACAATTCCCCCAGGTGCGGACAACAGTGATAGGCAACGGCGCCGACCTCCGCATGTTCAGCCCCTCGCTGAGGAGCCAGGAGGTCCGCCACTCATTCGGCGTCGGACCAGACGACTTCCTGGTCGGCTACTTCGGACTTCACGGCCTATTCCAGGGACTCGAAGTAGTTGTCGAGACCGCCGAGAAGCTGCGCGACCGACCGAGGATCACGTTCCTCATGGCTGGAGATGGCCCTTGCAGGGACGACCTCATCGAGCTCGCCCGGCGAAAGCGCCTCGACAACATCCGCTTCCTCGGACTCCTGCCCTGGCAGCGGATACCTTCGATCCTCGCCTCTTGCGACGCCGGTCTCGTGCCGCTCGCCGCGGACTTTCCCGGCACAACGCCTTCCAAGGTGTACGAGACGCTGGCGGCCGGCGTGCCCGTCGTTATCAGCAAGGGATGTGAGAGCGCAGACCTCATCGAGCGCGAAAACGCCGGACGCACATTCCGACCCGGCGACTCCGACGAGCTCGCCGACGCCCTGATCCATCTTGCCGCCGACTCCGACGAGCTCGCCCGGATCAGGCACAACTGCCGGAATCTCGCCGAGACGTTCGACTACGACCGCATCGCCGTCGAGATCGAGGCCATCCTGACCGCCGTAGCAGACGACGCCCCGATCCCTGAATTCGACCGCTGACACTCACTGACTCGGGCAGGCATCCAGGCCGAGCGCCGCCAGGTCGCTGTCCGACACTGCCGCCAGGCCCGCAGGCACGCATCCAGTAAAGTTGTTGTTGCGGAGCCGCCACCGTTCGAGATTGGTCAGATCGCCCAAAGACGCCGGTATCTCCCCGCTCAGCTTGTTGTTATTCAGCCACAAGTTGGTCAGTGCGGTCAGCTTGCCCAGCTCACTCGGTATCTGGCCAGTCAGGTCGTTGTAATGGAGATACAGCGTCCGCAGCTTCTCCAAATCGCCCAGCGACGTCGGAATCGACCCGCTCAGCTCGTTGCCGTATAGGGCCAGCCACACCAGGTTCGACATTCTCCCCAGCGTCGCCGGAATTTCCCCGCTCAGCTCGTTGTTGAGCAGCAGCAGGTGAGTGAGCTTGCTCATGTAGGCGAGTTCGTCCGGAATCTCGCCGCTCAGCTCATTGTCGTGCAGATACAGACGCTCCAGCTTCGTCAGCTTGCCCAGCTCCCCCGGAATCTCGCCGCTCAGACTGTTCCTATGCAGATACAGCCGCCTCAGCCCGGACACCCAGCTCAGCTCAACCGCTATCTCCCCGTCCAGACCCTTATCCTGAAGCTCCAGCCGCGTCACACGCTCCGGCGTCCCCGACAGCGTCACCCCATCCCATTCAGACATCGCCAGCTCTTCCCGCCAGTTCAGCGTCGCGCTTCCTGACAGCGTGTCCCTCGACCTCAGCAGCAGCTCGCAGTCCGACACCAGCCCCGGGTTGTCCTCCGCGTCCGTCACCGCCCCGTTTTCGCAGAACACAGGCGTCCACGGCGTTCCCGTCCGAGTTTCCGACCACGGGCCCGGCCCCGACCGGTTCACCGACCGCACCTGCACACCGTACTCCGTCCCGACCGTCAGGTCCTCTATCCTGTACGCCAGCTCCCCACCGTCCTCCGACGTCCACGCCTCCTCGACTTCCGTCCAGTTCTCATCGTCCGACGCGTCCTCGGCCGTCTCTATGTACCGCACGTCGTACGACTCGACCTCGGGCCCCTCATACTCGTCCGGAGACGTCCACCAGGCCCTCAGCGCTCCTCCCAGCTCAATGACCCCCACCACCCACGGCACCCCCGGCACATGCTCATGACCGTAAACCTTGATCTCGAACGAAACGAGCTCCCCCTCGATACCGTTCCCTAGGTAGTCCGCGACACCCAACTTCCACTCACCGTTCGGGTCCTCTCCCAGGTGCTTCGCCGAACCGAACCTGAACGCTCCATCCAGCGCCACGTGGTCGATCGACGGGTCTCGGTCGTTGAACGTATCGAACGGCGTCGACAGCGTCGATACCGTCCCTGACGGCGACTCCAGCCATATCTCCAGGTCCCGGAACGACTCGTGATCGAGCTCTACATTCACCTCCACGAACTCCGTGAAGTCTATCTCCGCCTCGAGCTCGAGACCGACAACCTCCTCTAACAGAAGGACTCCCGGATCGTCCGGGTCAACGGACACCGCGGGGTCTGTAATGGACGCATTCAGCCGCCCCGAGTCCACGCTCTCCGTCCGCATCCGCGGCACGCTCGTCCACTCCACCGCCATTCCGACCGCCGCCGACGCGTCCACCACTCCGAATCCGTACTCCTCGTTGAACTCGTATACGTCGTCTTCCGACTCCGACATGTACTTCTGACCGCCGTCCTCCCATCCCGGACTATCCGGCTCCGAATTCCGAGCCGTAGCCGCCAGGATTAGCTTCAGGTCCCGCCACGATAGGTCCTCGTTCACACTCCGCATCAGCGCCGCCGTACCCGAGACCACAGGCGTCGCCGACGACGTTCCGCCGAAATCGTACGTGTATCGGTCATTGTGCTCCGTCGTCACGGTTCCCCGGTACAAAACATCGCCCTCCAGGTCTCTCCTGCCGTCATTCGACGGGGCGCACACCCACAGGTTCGAACCCGTCTCCGAGTAGTTGCTCCTCTCTCCCACCTCGTTCACCGCGCACACAGCCGTCACCGCGTAGTAGTTCGCCAGCTCGTCCAGGTTGGAATGGTCCCCATTAAGGTGCCCATTGCCCGCCGCGAACGCATAGAAGATACCCTTCCCTTCGTACCCGAAGCTCACCCCCGCATCCACCGCGAGCTCCCAGAACGGGTGACTAAACCCCAGTCCCGCGTCATCCTCCGGACCCCAGCTATTGTTCGACACCGCCGTCACGTCGTAGTTGCGCAGCATCGCGTCCGCCATGTCTACCGCTTCGACTCTGTTCGTATGGATCAGGTTGTAGCTGTAGATCGTCGACCTCGGCGCAACGCCGCGCACCCCGATCGAGTTGTCCCGACCCGCGATTATCCCCGCCACGTTTGTCCCGTGGTGCAGGTAGCGCGAATACACGTCTCCCGTCCCGCTGTAATCGTGGTTCCGAGACTCGTCCACGTTCTCCCGCAGGTCCTCGTGCTCCCAGTACAGACCGCTGTCCACCACCGCCACATTCACGCCCTCTCCTAGAACGCCCTCCTCCCACGCGCCCTCCACGTTGACATCCTCATCGTTCTCGTTGCTCAGGTGCCACTGGCACGCGTACAGCGAGTCATCGATCCCCGGCTTGTCCGACGAGCTTTTCGCTTCCTCGCACTCCTCCAGGAACTCGTCATACTCAACGTCCTGATACATGTGGATCGTGTACGGCGC